>JBBJMN010000134.1:0-5076 GCA_037720485.1 Candidatus Nitrosocosmicus sp. | reverse complement strand
ATTAATGCATCACTAGTAGCAACAGCAGGAGTCGGGCCATAACTTGGATTTCCTTGAGTTGAAGCACCTTTTAATATATCTACTGAAACCTTTTTAGTAAACTTAGATTCATCGACTGGTGGTGCAGCAGCGGTAGGTGTATTTGTTGCAGCACTTGCCGAAGTTTGTGAAGGCGGGAGTTCTATTCTATATATCGAGTCAACTACCCCAGCTTTTGGAGTAACCATAGCAAAAACGTAATAACAAATCACACCTGCTAAAACTGTTAAACCCATAATTGCATAAAATGCTGTTTTGTCAGTATTATCATAATTCATATTGACATCATTTCTATAAAAAGCCCTTATTAATTTCTTTTACGGAAATAAAAGAAATTATATAAATAAAGCAATTTTTCAATTATTGGTTAATATTTTTAAAAATAAATAAAAATCATGATATTTATACATATAGCAATGCTACAACTTTTATTTCCCGATATTTTTATTGCTACGAGAGAATGGATTAGAAGAGCCAAATCAGATGTAAAATATGCGAAAAAGAGATAAAGATTTTAAATATATTGCTATGCCAGAATGGAACATATCAGAATATCTATGTGGTGTTTGTTATTCAAAAAGATTAGCAGAGCACTACATAAAACATGAAGTAAAAGATAAAAAGTAAATAAAGATACTATTAAAATGGAGTTAATTGATCATATGAATTTCTATGTTTTTATTGTTTTCACAATTGATCTAGCATTTTCAAAAGGCAAATTGCAACATCATCTTTCTTAAAAGGTCCGTATTTGTTCATGTTGACACCCACAAATTGCTCCATAGAATCCAAAAACCTTAGAACAATAAAGTTTTGATTGATAGAAGACACTATTTTTTCTAATGTTTTAGGCTTCCCCTCAAACAACGTATTTAAAACAAGATTTATTCTATGCTCTCTCTCCCTATCACCATAAAAAACATATTTTTCCTCGTCTGTCAGATTTGAATAATCAAAAGTTTCATGGGTTTTATCAACACTAAAGGTTTTTTTATACCTATAAACAAACAACAATGTGACCGATCTGACCAATAAATCCAATAGATTGTTTTTAATTTGATCAGATATCTTATTGTCTGTTTTTTCTTTCTTTAAAATTGAATTATTTGCTTCTTCGCGTTCTTTTTCGGCATAATTGTTATCGTTCTTTAACTTTGAAATCATTTTAGCTATATTTTGATAAAAATTAGGCGGTAGAGATTGCGGGCCGCTGGTATTAAGTTGAATTTCTTTTTTTAAAGTATTAAAAACCTCTTCAATATTTATAAAATTATTTTGATTATCAGAACCCATTTGACCTATAATTTTAACATGATAAGCTTAATTAGAAGTTTTTATTTTATTATATCGAACACTTCAATTGCCTTATAAAGTTATAGATGGAAAGATTGAGTCTTTGAGTTTCACGGCTGAACAAGCGATGAAAAAACTAAAGGACGAAGAAATAAAGTTTTTAGATTTACAGTTTACAGGATTAACGGGTAGATTCCATCATACAACAATGGCGGCAAACATGTTTAACATAGAGGATTTTGAATACGGACTGCCTAAATTAGACGGCTCTTCAATAAGGGGATTCACCAAAATACACGAATCAGATCTTATTATAAGGCCAGACCCCTCAACCTATGCCATTATTCCATGGATACTAAAAGATAAAACAGCTCGGCTTATATGTGACATATTATCTGGAGGAAAAACAAACCAACAGTATAAAAACGATCCAAGAGGCATAGCCAAAAGGGCACAAGAATATGTAAGACAACAGGGATATTACACCTCTTACTGGGGTCCAGAGGTAGAATTTTTTGTTTTTGACAAGCTAGAGGTAAACACAATGACCCCATACAGATCTCAGAGCTATAACATAATATCTAAAGAAGCACCATGGTCTACCGAGGGCGTGGGGTATGCATTAAGGCTAAAGGAAGGATACCTTCCCAGTGCACCAGGTGACACCCTGATGGAATATAGAAACGAATGTGTGGATGTGCTCAGTAATGATTTTGGTATAATTTGTGATGCGCATCATCATGAGGTTGCAACTGCAGGGCAATGTGAAATCGACATAAGATTTGACACTTTAGTAAATGCCGCAGACTCTGTCCAAAGCTACAAATACATCGTAAAAAACATTGCAAAAAAACACGGCATGATCGCAACGATGATGCCAAAACCCATAGCTCTAGACAATGGTTCTGGCATGCATGTTAATGTAAGTTTATGGGATAAAGAAAAAAACCTATTTTTTGATGTTAATGATGACTATGCAGAAATGTCTCAGACAGCAAGATACTTTGCCGCGGGTATTCTGACCCATGCATCTGCTCTTGCAGCAATAGTCGCGCCCACTACCAACTCATACAGAAGATTAGTGCCAGGATATGAGGCACCTGTGTATGTTGCATGGAGCACAGGCAACAGGTCAGCAATCATTAGAAACGCGGCTCACTATAGAGGGGAAAGGTTTGCCCATATGAAAAGAATAGAGTTTAGAGCCCCAGATCCTTCCTGTAATCCTTATTTAGCTTTTTCTGCAATTATTTCTGCGGGATTAGACGGAATAAAGAAAAAGATATCAATTCCAGATCCAATAGACGAGGACATCTTCAAAATGACTCCACAGCGTAGAATGGACCTTGGCATAAGGCAGTTACCTGCAACTCTCCGTGAGGCATATGAGGAGTTATGTAACGATAGAGAATTCCTAAAGCCAATTTTTGATGATGATATTATTGATTCAATAATTCTACAGGAGGTAAAGGATCACGTAGAGGTGACCATCAGACCCCATCCCCATGAGTTTTCACTATATGCAGATGTTTAACCATGTGATAAAGGTATCAACATCCACCACCACCATCACCACCTCATATAAAGCAAAGAATACCGAAAAGCCATCATTTTCCAAGATCAAAACAAACGTTTAATAACATTAGGTTATTACAATTTTAAATATTTTTTGGAGGGGTTGTCTAGACTGGTTAGGATACCTGCCTTACACGCAGGTGGTCATGGGTTCAAATCCCATTCCCTCCACTCCATTTATGGCCATACATAGCAGATATGGTGATTTATTTTAACGATACAGATATTTTACATAGCATTGGAGAATATTTGTCAATATGAGCTCCATGGATAGTACAATATAGCACAGAGATGTTTTTCTTGTTCTTTAGGTGAAAATTAGAACACCATTTATATTATAATATGTGAGTACAAACTAAGTTGTGAGAAATAAAGAAGTACCAATAATTACTGCTTGTTTAGTCTTTGTATTTGTATTTGTATTTGCAATGCCTATTAGCATGTCATCTTATGCGCAATCAGAAAGCATGGCCTTTACCTTTTATACAAATTGGGGCTCCGCGGGTGAGGGTGATGGCCAGTTTGACGGGCAAAACGATGTTGACTTCTACAACGGAAAGGTGTACGTTCCAGATTACGCCAACCACCGAATCCAGGTGTTTGACCCTAACGGCAAGTTTCTGGCAAAGTTTGGAGATGGTGGTGAGGGTGATGGCCAGTTCCACAAGGCATCCGCACTTTCCATAGACAAGGATGGAAACCTCTACATAGCAGACCAGTTTAACTACAGGATCCAAAAGTTCACAAACGACGGCCAGTTCCTGGGAAAATGGGGCTCAGAGGGTGAGGGTGATGGCCAGTTCCTGCACCCCCATGTTCCCGCAAATGACGCTCAGGGAAAGCTGTTTGTAACGGACAGGGACCTTGCCAATGTCCAGGTGTTCACAAATGACGGCCAGTTTGTGAAAAAATGGGGCTCAGAGGGTGAGGCTGACGGGCAAATATCAAAACCTGAAAGCGCAATAGTTGACTCCAACGGCAACGTGTACATAGCAGACTACGGAAACGACAGAATCCAAAAGTTCACAAACGACGGCGCGTTCGTTTCCAAATGGGGCACAAAGGGTGTTGCTGACGGCCAGTTCCAAGGCCCATCCGGTCTCTCAATCGACGCCAACGACAACATCTATGTCACCGACAAAAACAACAACCGGGTCCAGGTGTTCACAAGTGAGGGGCAGTTTTTGACCAAGTTTGGCTCCACCGGTTCCGGTGATGGCCAACTGATGGACCCAGAGGGCGTTGGGGTTGATAAGGAATCCGGAACTGTGTATGTTGCGGACACTGGCAACACACGTATTGTGGTGTTCAAGCCACAACAATAAGCGCCACAAATCCAATATCTTTTTTTAACTTATATACACCAGAGAGACCATCATAACAATCAATAATAATTAATTGATTCCTTTGCTATTACAATGAACAAGACGCCATTTTTGATTATGTTGGCAATTTTCTTGCCATTCACAAACATTAACGGCATGATCACTTATGCTCACAATTTCAATACCGACGATAATTCCTCTTTTCTTACGCTGATTAATATGCTCATAATAGAAAACAGACTCTTAAACGACAGCATTCCAATCAACAATAATCCAAGCTATATGGAGCATATTGAAAATACTGAAAACATATTGGAAGATATTCTGATAAGCGAGGACTCTTTTACTGTAAACAGTGATCAGTTCTACAACAATACCGTCATTGCATTAGTTGTTGCAAATCTAGCAGATGAGGTTCTCAGAAACTATGGCCATGCATTTGGAGTACCTTCAAACATTATGTTAAGCATGAATTTCTCAAAAATCATTAATTCTCAAAACAAATCAGATGATACTGCAAATAGGAATATCAAAAATAACCATACTATGCATCAAGCAAACTCATCTGCTGCTGCTGCTGCTGCCTCCGCCCCAATGATTGATAAGCCCAGTTATATTAGCACAATAAAGCTTTCGGATAGGATATTAGAACTATATAGTAACGAATTAAACGGAACTTCTTCCGAGTATACCTATATCAACAAAGCAAAATCGGATCTTGGCAGTGCAGTATACGAGTTAAAGAAAGCTGGTGAATCAAAGGAAAGTCCCTATAAAATAATGGAGATTGTACACGGCAAGGTTCACCCAAATTTACAGTTAGCGTTCAACCTTACCCTTAAGC
>JBBJMN010000039.1:0-17360 GCA_037720485.1 Candidatus Nitrosocosmicus sp. | reverse complement strand
TAAACTTAAATCTTATTACACAAATATTTCCAGATGTAGAATATCACCCAGATCAATTCCCAGGATTAGTATTCAGACTTAAGGCACCTAAAACAGCCACACTGATATTTAGTTCAGGGAAAATGGTATGCACAGGAGCTAAATCAGAAGAACAAGCTATAAAGGCAGTAAAAAGCGTTGTCCAAAAATTAAGAAAAGGAGGTATACCAGTTGAAAATGATCCAATAATTGAAATCCAAAATATTGTAGCATCCGCAAGCTTGGGAGGAAAGATACATTTGGAATTAGCAGCCAGGATATTGCCCAGAAGTATGTACGAACCAGAACAGTTCCCAGGCCTCATACATAGAATGCTTGATCCCAAAACAGTGATATTGTTGTTTGCAAGTGGAAAATTGGTTTGCACAGGAGCTAAAAAAGAAACCGAGGTCTATAGGGCCGTGACAAACTTACATATACTGCTAGAAGAAAAGAATTTAATGATTTATGAAAGTTAAGTTTTTTCTAGTTCATTTTTTAGATCCAAGTAGTCTTTACCACTAATTAACTTATTAGAATACAATGTTTCAAAGATATGGCTCATGGATATAATTTTATGTGTGTTTATTCCATTTGCTTTCATCAGTTCTTCTGACCCTTGTTCTCTATCCACAAACACTAATACATCCTTTATAACGGACTTGCTTTTCAAAAGATTGATTGAGGATATCAAAGAATTACCTGTAGTGATAACATCATCGATAAACAAAATTCTGGAATTTTGAACAAAGTCACCTTCGAAAGTTTTTTGCGTTCCGTAATTCTTTATGTTTTTTCTAACATAAATATGAGGTTTAAAAAGATCATAGGAAATTGCAGAACCAAATACAGTCCCTGAAGTAGGAATAGAGCAGATGCAGTCGAAAGCATCCAAACCAATGTTCCGGATAATATACTGCTTTAGCAAAAAAATTCCCATCCTAAAATAAATAGGATAGCTTTGTAAGATTCTCAAATCAAGGTAAAATTTGCTTTTTTTACCGCTCGATAAAACAAAATCACCTATTTTGATAGATTCTTTTTCATGTAAAAACAAAATTAGATCATTTAAAATAGGCTTATTGCTGTTTTCTTCTTTAGGCATATATTATTAAATTGATATTGTTTTATTTTATATGTTGCCTAATACTCATAAATCTAAAGAATGCCGGAAATATGGTTAGGGTATGGAGATTCGGATGTTATTCTGGATATAAAATATGAAAACATTTTGGATATCAATAAAGCAGAATTTCCCTTGTTAAATAATGAATCTTTATATTTAGAATTAGAAAAAGAAATCAAACTACATGATTCCACATTAATTCTTAATTTCAATCCGTTTATGCAAATGATCCCTATTTTAAAGATAGTTAATGAAAAATGCAAAATAAATAGAATAAGTGATTTGGAGATTAACACACAAACAACAAACATACCACTAAAAGTCAAAAGGGAATTAATCGATAATGGGATAACCATTCGCAGAGTAGAAGGCAGCGAGATTTTAAGTAAGATAAAGTATTTTAAAAAAACAATAATATTAGAAAAAACTGAATATGATCCTTTTTTTGGCTACAAGGGAGCCAGCACAGAACTCATGAGATCTAGTTTTCCTAATGAAATGAATCAGGCATACGCAACCATTATTGATAGGCCCCCTCAACCGGGAGTAATGTCAGAACCATTGAATATCTCACTAGAGTCATCTAAAATATCCCATATTGAGACCATTCAGGTCATAGCAAACAATGACGGAATAAATTCCATCTATTGTGGTGATATAGAGAGTTCTTTTAAAAAATCAATTGAAGAATTCAATAAAATATCCAAGAGAAAAGTAGAAAAATCAAAGTCTTCTTTTATTTCAGGTAATAGCAATTTTAATACTCAATCCACTTTAGGTAATAGTTTAAACTTATTGTGGAATAACTACCACGCAGTTAAAGAAAACGGCACGATAATATTGCTGTCTGAAAATAAAATGGGTTTAGGTAATGGCGCTCTATTACAACACGTCGAGAACAGGTTAGACCAAAGTTGGATAAAAAAAAACCTGTATGTCAAGGATTTAGAACATTTTAATTTCTTAAATTTAATCAAAGATAAACTTGACATTTATGCAATATCGGCTTTGCCTAGAGTGTATCTAAACAAATTAGGGATAAAGACAGTTTCAAGGGTTCAAGAGGGTTTGGAAACAATTTTAATGCGATATGGTAAAAATTCTAAAATCTCAATAATTTTAAATTCAGAACTAACGCACACCTTGGAGCATGATATCCATCAATAAAAGTAAATGAATTAACAAAGAATCACAAAGGTTATTATCCTTTGCGAATCAATTTGAATTGAAACACAGATAAATGAAAGATGATAACCTTCAATATATAATCTCTTTAGAATTAGGAATTGCAATTTTAAACGCAGATAAAAATATAATCGACTTTAACAGGTTTAAGGATCCAATTGAATCCAATGAAAGATTCAAAGGTAAGGAATATAAAGAAATCATCGAAAGTATTGGGTTTTTGGAAACACACAGAAACGGAAAAATAATGACAAATATGCCCGAAATTATTGATTTGTTAAAAGACAGGGAATTTGACTCTGTTGAAAGAATTTCACCGTCTGTTGAAAAATTTATTCAGATAAACAAGTTAAACATTTACTTACAATCAAATAGTTTTGCAAACGAAAGGGAAATAATAGAGAAATTGAGAGAATTTTCCTTAAAGCTTTCCTCATTAAGGATTCAGGAGGCCTCAGAACAGATGGATTTACACATAAGTCAATCAATCAATGCATTAGATGAGATAGACAAAATATCAAACACTTTGGGGACCAGGATGAGAGAATGGTATGGCCTGCATTTTCCAGAGCTTGACAATCTGTTACAAAACGCCAATACATATTCTCTTCTAGTATCCAATTGTGGTAAAAGAGATAACATAACCAAAGAGTTTTTGGAAACAATCGACATTCCGGAGAACAAAATCGAAATAATAACAGAAGTGTCAAAGAGAAGTAGAGGAGGCAAAATTACAGAACAAAATTTACTGATTGTTCAGAATATAGCCCAGCAGGTCATATCATTGAATAAGATAAGGAAAAACTTGGAAGATCATATTGACTCATCAATGGAGGATGTTGCTCCCAATGTTAAAGGATTGCTTACTGCATCGGTGGGTGCTAGATTGATTTCAAAGGCTGGTAGCCTCCGAAGGCTAGCTTCGCTATCAGCAAGCACAATTCAAATATTAGGAGCAGAAAAAGCGTTATTTAGAACCCTCAAAACGGGTTCAGATCCACCAAAGCACGGAATTCTCTTTCAGCATCCTGTTATTCATTCGGCCCCTAAATGGCAAAGGGGCAAAATGGCAAGAGCAATAGCAGCTAAAACAGCTATTGCAGCTAGATTGGATGTATACGGTCAGAATCCAGAGGTTAACCAAGCCCTTTCAGATAAACTAAGCGCCAGGTTAACGGAAATCAAGGAAAAGTATAAGGAACCCCCAGCAATTGAACAAAGAAAATCACCAGCAAGAAATGAAAGGAGATTCGGATCCAATCCAAACTTCAGAGGAAAAAGTAATGATAATTGGAAAGGAAAGGGAAAAAACAACGACAAATACAAGAAAAACAAATTTAAAAAAAGGCACGATAAATCCAATAAAAAATAAGTGAAATGTTATATATGCATGGTCAAATTAAAACAATCAAAGGTAAAGATGGAAAATAATGAACAAAATGAATGTTCATAAAAGGTTTGATAACGGATCCTATGTTATATTGACAGACAATACAAACGAAAAGTATCTCGCAACTCAAAATCTTATTAATGGTAACAGTGTTTACGGCGAAAAAATAGTAAAATACGAAGATATAGAGTACAGGTTATGGGATCCTTTTAGAAGTAAGCTAGCGGGAGCGATATTAAAAGGCCTCAGAGAAAACCCAATTAAAGAATCTTCAAAGGTATTGTATTTAGGAGCGTCGACTGGTACAACGGTAAGTCATGTATCGGACATTATTGGAAACAACGGAATTGTTTTTCCAGTGGAACCATCCGTCAGAGTCGCAAGAGAATTATTGGAAAATGTCTCCTCAAAAAGAAATAACATAATTCCAATATTATCGGATGCTAGAAACTATCTTAAATATTACGGATATTTTGGTATTGTTGACGTTGTCTATTCAGATATTGCCCAGCCGGATCAGACAATGATAGCGATAGACAACAGTAAAAGTTACTTAAAAGATAATGGCGACCTGTTAATAATAATCAAGACAAGGAGTATAGACGTATTAACCGATCCTAAAATAGTCACACAAAACGAAGCAAAAAAACTAGAAGCCAATAATTTTACGATAAACCAAATTATTAATTTAGAGCCATTTGAAAAAGATCATTCCCTAATACACGCAAAGTTAAAGAGATAGGATTGATGGCAGATCAAAACAGTGCAAAACAATCTCTCACCATCTATCCACTAAAATAAAAAAACCACTAGAACCCGCTAGACATATAATGGAACTTTTGGTTATAGAACAGTTAAACCATATTAAATCAATTCAATAGTTTTTTTATTTCGGTTATTGATGCGTTGGTTTTAAAACCATTTGGAGCAAAAATAGTTTTGCTCGATCGATATCCGTTTATTTTCAACGTTTCGATTATTTTAGTGACACTCATAACGTTTTTTTTCATCACTTTCCCAATTTCATCATTTACATAATAAAATGGAATATCATCCAATTCATACAAAGCAATATCAAAAAAATCTAAGATATGATTATGATTTAATTTATCAGATTCCATAGGACGGTAGCCACTTTCAGCAATTGAATCCGTTATTTTACAGGTTAACTCTTTATCAAAAATTTGAGAAGTCCACAACGGTCCGCCTATTGTCACCCTTTTAAGACAGTTATTGCAATTGGATACACCGTAGAGACTCTTGACAAAATATCGGTATCTGCAATTAAAGCAATGGACAACATAACCTAATTTTTCGTGAACCTTATTAGCAAAATAATTACTTTTTAGAATCTTGCAATAAACTCTGATATAATTTCTATAGCCATGGGAGAAAACAGGAATGATTGACAGATCTAACCTAGATGCGACCAAAGCGATAGAAGAAATCAACAGTCTGACCCCTATTTCTCCAGAATAATTTGTCCTTAGTGGGTATCCATAGTATTTTCTATAGCAAACTTTTGGATAAACACCGCATAGCACTGCAGTATCTGTTGCGGTAACAGAAATTAGACCACCATTTTCTACGGATCTTAAAACACAGTCCAAGTAGGGTGCCGGAGTACCAAATGGATCAATATCCACAATTGTGGCCCTATTCTCAAAGTTGATTTTGGTAGATAAGAAATTGCATATTTCTTTATTATAAAACTCGCATCGGGTGTAAACATTATTTAGAATTGCGTTTATCTTGGAAATTTGAACAGAGAAATAATTAAAGTCATTTAAAATAATTTTAGTTATTTTTGGTATTTCGTTCGCAACACGTACGCCTCTTATTCCAGACCCCGTCATAGTGTCGACAAAAGATATTTCGTTATCTTTTTTAGAATATACAAGGGCTTTATATATTTGGATGGAAACATCCCTACTAAATTTAGCAGCAGGATTAAAAAATACAGTATATTTTGGTGTCTATTTTTCCTTTATAGCCCGTGTCGGTACCATGATTTTGGTATCATTTTCTATTATAACCGACCAAGCCTTATCACAACGATCAGGAAAAGGCGCAATTTCAGAATTATTTGAAATGTTCACTTTAAATAATTTGAAGATAAAGATATCATTATATAATTTTATAATCAAATGGATTATTAATTGTTATTAGGTGGGATAGATGAAGCGGGGAGAGGTTCCGTATTAGGGCCGCTGGTAATAGCTGGAATATCCTTTGATTCAAAAAAAATAGACATACTGAAGGAGATGAATATAACAGATTCAAAAAAAACATCCCCAGATAAGCGTAAAGAACTGTTCAATAAAATCTTCAGCATATGTGACTCCATCTTTATTTGTAAAATAAATTGCTCCACTATTGATAGATTTGTAAAATTAAACAAATTGAACAATCTTGAATCAATATTTATGACTATTGTAGCAGACAATATTAATGCCGATAAAATTATCGTAGATTCCTGTGATGTAAACCCCTGTAGGTTCCAACAGGAAATAAAAAAAAGGCTAATAAATAAAAAGATATCAGTTTATTCCTTCCATAAAGCAGATTTGGACAATGTTGTTGTTTCATGTGCTTCCATTATAGCCAAAGTAACTAGAGACAATGAAATCGATAAACTAAAAGAAATACTTGGAAAAGACCTTGGTTCAGGATATCCCTCCGATCCCAAAACAAAAATTTTTATCTACAATGAAGTTTTTGTAAAAGAATCAAAAAACTGTATCAGATTCTCATGGAAACCAGTCAAAAAAATTCTTGATGAAAACATACAAACAAAGATATTTTGCCAGCATTTACAAAAATAAACAAAAAGGTAACAAAGCACAAAACAAGTTAAAAACTGAAAATCATGGAAGGTGCGGTAAACCAAAATATAAGATGAGGTATATCCCCATATCGACTTTAGAACAGGCTACATATGCCACGTGATCCACTTAACGGTAACATAAATCTAAATCCGTTTTGGAGACTGGAATGGAAGCATTTCATTATCCAAACACCGATTAATTAAAAGGAAGTGGAAGGACGATACCCTGATCAATTAATTGATTTTCTACATCCTGGATTATTTCTTTGGCGAATTCTTTATTATTTTTGCTTGTATCGAAAATGATATCATCATCTTTGTTTTCTGTGCCAGATGATGTTCCGGCAGTAACGGCAGAAATGGAAGATGACAGGTTAAATGACGTAGTGGCCATCTTTGGCTTGTACCCATCAGCACTAGCTGTCACCATAACCTCTATTGTAGAATATGAAGATAAATCACTTGGTGATAGCCATTTGCCGAATTCCCCATCCAAATCAGTATCACCCGTGAAGGAGTCATTGTTTATCTTACCATTTAAGGAGGCACCAACAAGTGGCCTACCAGTTTCTGAATCGTGAACATTTATAATTATTTCTTGGTTGGTATCGCTAACGGTTCTGCCAATGTTCATATCCATCGACTTTGGCTCCGATAGTTTTGGCGATTCCGCAACAATATTGACTTTCGAAGTTTTCATGAAGGGATGTGGTGAAAAACACTGCAGTTTTGATGTTATAGACTGAGGTCCAATTTTGCTATGAAGCTGGCTTGGATCCAGGAATGTTGTCCATGAGGAAAAATCGTTAGGCCCATTTTTGCCATTAGCTATTGCTTTTTTAAAGTCGGATCGGTTTTCGCCATTTGGCACAATGATATCAGAATCTTCACCCGCGGCTAAAAAAACCTCACAGTTCCAATTATCCGGATAGGTGGAAGTCCCGTTAATTAACAAAGGTTCATCAATGTTAACTCGTTCACTATTTTTGGGAGAAGTGATTGCAACATTGGTTGGTTTTGCTACTGGATCCGGGGTCACAAAGCTGTTGTTGTTTAGGTTGGCGCTTTTTGTGCCATTAGTTGAACCTGTATCACCCATAGGAGATAGAACATCTTTGCCTACGGAATCTGGGGTCACAAAGCTGGTATTGTTTAGGTTGGCGCTTTTTGTGCCATTAAGATATTTACTTTCGACAGCTGTGGGCTTTTTAGTATTTGCTGAAAAGGTATCATTTAGTTTCAATCCAGTAACATTTACACTGTAATAAGCACTATTGTTTCCTGGCTGACAGGTCAATTTCGACGTGATTTTATTAGAGCCCTCCTTTAAAGGCAAATATGCGGATGTGAAATCATAAATCCAAGATGAATAATCCCCGTCTCCGGCCTGACCAGTAGCGTTGGTCAACTGGTATGGTTTAGCATCATTGATTATCACAGAGACGACACAACTTGAGGAATTATTTGTGTCGTAAACAGAAAATCCCTTGATTAAAAGATTTTCACCGTTTTTGGTAAAATAGTCAGCCCCGTTAACAAATATCTGTTCCCCATTAATAGGCGACGTTATCCTTACACCATTGGACTTTTGAGGAACAGAGACATTCGATGCGCTTTGGCTGGTACTGATAGTATCGTTTTCCGGTAATTGTGCGCTAATAGATGAAAACACAGATGCAATAAATAATAATGAAGAAATAAATACTATAAGAAATATACTATATATCAAACTGCAAACATTCCCTTTTTAGAATACTAAAGGATTGTTCCTTTATCATGAGTATAATTCATACTTAACTAGCATATAACATTATCTAATATAAGACTCTTTCCACAAGATATTTATTTTTTACAAATAAAAAATCATTATGGGCTTTGGTTTAAATTTTTTTAAAAAGGATAAAGACTTGGATAATAATAAAATTCATCAAAATAAAAAATCAATTACAATAACAAACAATGTTATTAATGGGATAATCTCTTACTCAAAAATGCATCATCCATATGAGGCGATATTAATTCTCGAAGGGAAAAGAAAAAAGGGTGAGATATACATAAACAATTTGGTAATTCCACCTTTTTCCGTTCACGGCCCCTTTTATTCAGGTTTTCCGATAAACGAATTACCATTTGATCTAAAATATGTCGGAACAGCGCATTCTCATCCCAGTGGATCAAGCTTGCCCTCAATAGAAGACCTAAACCATTTCTATGGGTTAATTTCAATAATAATATGCCATCCATATGATGAAGGAGACATCCACGCATATAACAGCCAAGGTAAAGAAATAGAATATTACAAAAAACAATCATAGAAATAGACAGTTAACTTGCAATGACATGAATGATCTTATTCTCAATATTTAATCTATAGGTTTATCCCCTTTTACCAATTTTTACAAGGTTTTCCAATGACCGGCCTATCAAAATAAAAGCAATACTAGTTACAGATATCATTAAGCCGGGGGAGACAATCCACCACCAATACCCCAGGGTTTCGGCTGAAGAGGCATGGGCCTCTTGCAACATTTGTCCCCATGTGGGGAAAGATGGGTCCCCAAACCCAAGAAAACTTAATGCAGATTCGCCCAATATTGCAATCGGAACGGACAGTGCAAAATTAGCCAAAGTAAAAGGCAATAATTGTGGTACTATATGGCGTAAGACGATTTTGAAATCAGATTCACCCATTAATTTTGATGCTTCTATGTACGGATAGTTTTTAATCTGAATACTAAATGTCCTATTCAATAAAGCTACACCAGGCCACCCAAATAAAATAAAGAGACCAATTAAAAACAACAAGTTTCTTCCAAAATGAATAGAGATTATTATAAAAATAATAAAGGAGGGAAGGGAGATAAAGATATCAATAACTGTCAACATGAGTGTTCCAGCCTTTTTTCCAGTATCTCTGAATACAAACCATAAAAAAGGCCAATAAACGAAGAAGACAATGCAACAGTAATTCCTATAAATAGAGCAACAGGAGTACCAATCAATATTCCAAAAAAAACATCTCGCCGTAACTCATCAGTGCCTAATAACCCATAAACTTTCCCCTGTATGACTAATTGTAGGTTTTTGAGAACCGTATCACTATCAAAAGAATAGACTGAAAAAATAAACTCATATTTGCCTTTAAGGGGTGTGTTAGAATCTGTTTTTGAATAAATTATTTTTTCGGCTGAAAGGCCCGAAATGGGAAATTTAAAAATACCGCCATACTCAGCCAAGGAATTTCTCACATCATATGAAGATGAAAAAACCCTCCCTAAAACAGTGTTGCTATCAATCAATGCAGGGGTAGTTGAATTGTTGTTGTTGTTGTTGTTGTCTACAGCATTACCCCCATTGTTTTGGAAAATACTTACAGATTCCAATGAGTTTGAATAAATTCTAAATTCCAAATTATCAGGTCTTTTTACATATACTTCCAATATGGGGGGGATTTCGCCCAAAGTTATTTCATATGGAACGTCAAAAGCAGGCGGAAATTCATTGAAATCAAACTGATACGAAAAGGTATTGTTTTCCAGTTTGAAATCGGTATCATTTATGGATTTTACAGTTGCATCCTTTTGGTAAAAGATTTTGTGCTCAGGTAGTTGATGGCCAAATGGCTTTAAGATAATATTAAACCATTCTGGAGCCGCTGTTTTTGGATTATCAGACCAATACATAGGATCGTTCCACTGCAGCCGGGATTGTGTGGAAACAAAAAAAAGGGCATAACAAGTCATTATCATCAGGAAAAAGAGCAGTAGCGCTCCAATAAAGCCGCCCTTGTTTTCTTTTATTAATCTTAGCAATTTTAGCGTCATACCTTATAGCATTTAACCTTTTAATCTAGGTCTCTCCCGATTTAATTCTGGGATCGAAAAACGTAAAACAAATGTCCAAAATTAATCTAGTCAATAAATATATCAGTACAGAGATGTAACTCAGGCCTATAATCAATGGCGAATCATTTTGAGTTATTGCATTATAAAATAAGTTACCCATTCCAGGCCAATCAAAAATTTGTTCAACTAACACAGATCCCGACAGTGATGCAGTAATACCCAAACCAAGTATTGTTGACAGCTGCGGTCCTGCATTTTTTAGTGCATGAATGTATAAAATGTTTCTTTGTGGGATACCCATAATTTTTAACGTTTTTATGAAATCCTCGTCAAGTATCCTTAAGACAATATATTTGACATAATAAACGAATGAAGAAAACCCTATAATTACAAGAGTTATGAATGGGAGGGTCATATGATATAAAAGGTCTATGATATATCCAGGTTCATTAGGTGAACTTAAAGGGGTTGCCCTGGAAGGAAAAACATGCAGAAAGAAAGAAAAAATTACAATCATTATCATTGAGAACCACCAGGCAGGGACACCACTGCTAGTAGCTGCCAAACCAGAAATAAATTTATCAGGTATACTGCCTTCCTTTGAAGCTAAATAAGTACCAAAAAACAAACCTATCAAGATGATTGCAATTGATGAAGAGGTGAACAATAAAATAGTATTAGGCAATTTTTCCAAAATAAGATCATTTACACTGTTTGACCCATAATATGTGGTAAAAAAACGAGAGTTTCCCAAGTTTAAGGTTATTATTTTGTAAATACTGTTAAAGAGTTTTTTTGGCGAATACCATGGTTCATCTAAACCCAAGCTTTGGCTTTGAATTTTTATTTGTTGGTCAATTAATTTCTGCCTCTCCTCATTTGTTTTAAGTTGCTGTAACTTGGGGTTTTCCAAAGCTGCACCCGAGAAAGAGTTGATGGCTTGCAATCTGACTTGATCCATCATTATCTTATCCATGGTTGAACCCAAAAGAAAGATAGTCAGAAATAAGGTGATAAACAATACGATAAACAAAATTACGACTTTTTTCAGCAAAAAAAATAAAAAACCCTTCAACTTTTATACGTCACAGTTAAATAAATAACAGATTATTTATTACTTTTATCTCCTTGCGATCAGGACATTTTCAGACATTATTGGCTTCAGGGAATTCTCAGAAGTTATAAATAATTTAAGTTTTGCCGGCCCTGGGGAAAGTTGTTTTGTTTTGTCAGGCTCAATACTTAACGTTATTCGATCCGTGCTTTTATTCACAGTGTTCTGTAAATCAGTATTGTCCTCCTTAACAATATGGTAATTCGTTCTGTTTGTGCTATCAAATGAATCCTTTAGGACAACGTTATCGTTTCTATCTGAAATTAAATAATTTATCACACCATTAAATTGTTTAGTATCGTTCTCAAGGTTGAAAGTTATGTCGAATTTAAACGGACTGCCGATTTTAATGAATTTTGGAATGGCAATCTTATTTATTTTGATGTTTTGGGGGTCCTCAAAGGACGAAAAATAACCGGCCTCATAAGGATAAGTGGCATCATTGAATTTCTTTAGTATTACTATACCCCCTGAAGGATTGAAGGTGTCAAGGTAATAAGGTCCATTCCCAATTGCTGCGTTTTGATGAAGGTTAATCCATTGTATTGAGGAATCATATCTTTTTAGGACATAGTCTAGGGTGACTAATCCCTTCAGTGAGTTTGGAATGAATTTCTCTAACTTCATTTTTTCCAATTCCTGCCTTATCAACTCAGAATGAGACGGAAGTACCACGGATAATTGTTCATTTTGTTTGATATTAGCGTCAGACCTTGAATAGGATAACTTACCATCTGACACAAGGCGCTCGGTTGCAGCTGTTATTTCCCATGGCTCAGATGCCCACATGTTACCATATTGGGGTAGCTGGTTTTTATCATAATGCCACATGTCAACATAGGAATCAAAAGTGTTATTGTTTTCATTGAACTTTATACCTTTGATTAACGGTAAAGTCGGAAGTGTTAAAGAAGAAAACTCGGCATCAAAAGTGCGATCATTGTTTTTTGTGTCCACTGCCCATTCATATGGAAAATAATACGAATATAATAAATCATTTCTATCCATTGGAACTCCGTTATGCCATTTTGAAAACAACGGCTCCATTGTTATTTTCATCAATGAGGTTTCGTTATTGCCATCATTTGAATCCCAGGTCTGATTGAAAGGGTTCCAAACTATCACATCACTAGGCACTTTAGTCCCATTCAATGGTCCATTGGAGACGATATTAGACCAATTGTTTCTAAATGGCATCGGATCGCCAGTGTATGGATTTGATAGTATAGGGGCATCAGAAACCATGGAATAAATTTGTCTGCAGTAAAAATCCTTACAGCCGTCCACAATATTCCACGCCCCTTGGTAAATTTGATTCATACCAATGTTAAGAGTGTTATTGGTAGAGCCTTCCTTTTGGGCATTCATAAACGACATTTTGTTAGCTATTCCACTGGAATAATCATTTATGAGACCACTAACCTTATTTGACGCTATGTATGGGTCATTAGACCTTGCAAAAAACAGTCTAACCGATTCATGGATTCCAATTGATTCGGCTTTTTTTAATAAACCATTTCGCTCTTCTTCTGATGTGTAGTTATTAAACACCAATTTTTGTGTTAGACTATCGATTGTGGAGTTAGAATACTGCCAAAAGGCAGGATTTTGAGAACCGGGCATGGACCCCACCCATGGTGCATACATTTGGCCGACTGTGTTGGGGTTATAGCGTAAAAATGCACTATTGATAAAAGATTCTGTGTACATATTCCAGTTAAGATCGATTGGATTGGATCCATAAATGATTTGGTTTGCCTTCAACAAGTCTCCATACTCCTTTATGATTGTAAAGCCGATTTTTTCAAGTTCTGATGAAACAACATCACCAAATGTTTTTCTTATCGTGTCATCATTTCTAATTAGGATTTTCACAGTAACTGGTTTATCCTGGTAGACCCATTTTCCATTGGTATTTTGTGTTGCTCCTGCTTTTTTCATGGAATCAGAAATCATTGTCGAGGCTTGTTCTGGATTATATTTTATTTTTAAAGGTTCAACAACATCAACAATGTTTTGATATTCTGGTGAAAACTGTCCATATGGCTCCACAATAGAATATCCGAAGCCTTTTAAGACATCATTTACCATAAAGTTCCTATCTATTAGAAAATTTAGGGCAAACCTAATCTCTTTTATTGAGAATGGGTTAAAGGTTTGGTTGTTATTAGAAGGATTTAGCAAAAAACCATACGATAAGCCCTCCTTTTCATAAATTTTTAGACTAGGATTCTTTTTGGCTTCTTCTACCAATTGCAATGGAATCTGATTCAGATAAGTATCAAGGTTACCATTGTCCGTTTCTTGATAGGCAATGTTTGGATTTGAATAACGGATGAATCGTAATTCATCAATATAACCACCAGTAGTATTAGCAGATGGTTTTAATGAGGATGTTGGCGATGCCAATGAATAATTACCAGTGTTAATACCAAATGAAGAGAATAAAATTAATAATAGAAGAAAACTGAATAACAATTTCACAAATAAATAAATTGGCATTGCTGTCCTATAAACTTTGTAATACTTTTCTCCGAGACAAATTTAAAACAATATCAAATAGCAGACAACCATTAGTATATAAATAATAAGTTCTTATTTTTTTTTATGAATAACAAGGCTAAAAGAACTCACGCCTATAGTGCCAAAAGGACTCAAAGTAAAAAGTATGCCAAGGTCGAGAGGAGAAAAAGAAATAAAGCAAGGTACTGATTGAACACATTTAACTTTCTGCAATTTAACCAAGTTAACAATTTCAATAAATGCTCATTACCTAAATTTGACAACTCATAACCTAGGATATTGACTTTTGATTATTAGTCCTGTAACAAAATTTTCTAATGCAGTAAATCACTTTAACTCACTTAATATTTTATTGTCGATTTTAATCATCAGAAATAGGAACATTTGTGTTAAACATTAATTCATAGATGGTCAATCGAATTGACATTAAACCGTGAAACTTTTTCATAAAAAATAAGCCATTTCAAGCACAAATCCATCATTATTATCACCCCATCTATGGCTTTTGAACATATACTATGAATTTTAATTTTCTCAAGTCGGATTTTTGCGGAATTCAAAGCCACATTCTTATAGCCACTTTGCATAAAAAACCAAAAAATGCATATCATGCACTTATGCCAAAAGCAATGGGAAATCCATTTCTTCAATTGTTCAGGTAGGAAAACATGCAAAACAATTTACTATTGATGGTTATACATCATGGTAACAGAATGATTAAAGCAATTTAACAAACCCCCTGTCCAATAGACATTATATATATGTAACTAGTCAATCTAATGTTTACCAACTCAAAATTTTTACCATCCAAATACAACAGATATTAAACATAGCATAAACCCATGTGACAGAGCCTATTATCAACTATATGTTAGCATAGACTGTAGATTATCTATAAAACTTTTGGCAGGTGTAAGATAACCTTGGAAGACTGAAAGATTACAGGATGTAATGCATGTATAGGGTCTTACAATAAGGGACGGCAAGTAATTTATTGTAAGACCCCCGTGGGTTGTTTCCCTTCAATTATTTTTTTGAAGTTGTAGCAAATTGTTTATAAACACCTTTGCATAAAAGTTTTTTGGAATAATATACATATATTTATACTATTATACAGATATTATACGAGTTTGTGTTTTCGTTATGTTATTAAGACTACACGAGATTCGTCTGACAGGGATTACAATGCAGAAACTGCAGCCACAAGTCTATAAAAATTCCGAGAGTCCACTATAAATAAGAAATAATAATAAATTCATTGTAACTCCTGAATCGTATATGCTATTTGTTAAAAGGAAAATTGTATAACAGTTATAAAATAATTAGTTTTTTGTTGGCCTATACCAATAAAGGTTGTTGTCTTTCTTACATGCTGTGCATTTTACGTTCATAGGCACTAAATCTAATATACCTTCTCTTTTTAAGCGGTCAGCCTCAGTGTGCACAGAATCTGGAACTATTGCAGTTAATAATTGACCGCAATAAGTATCCATAGTATTCAGTTGTCATACATATATTTTTGATACCCATAATCTAAGTTTTCTTGTAATAGTTAATCCTAAAAAAGATAATACAACCAAAATCGGGTTCAGATAACTTGGTTGGGATAACTAAAAAGCTTTGACAACCCCTATATATGTTACCAAGTTTAAAGATTATCTAATATTAAAAATTAATGCTTGTTTAACAGAGATTAGATCAATTTTTATCCCCCAAGTGAACTCAAGTAGAATATATTGAGGAATAGTTTTTGTATCCCCAATTAGTAAAGCCAGTCAGTTCGTCAAGCCCACCCCCCGCAGACACAGCCCCAAAACGGGTGATGCGGTTTGGACTCTGCTTGGTGAAAGACATTGGCATGGCGCCAATGCGACCATGGCCATGTTCCGTAGAGCAATTCAAGAACAGCTCGACGGCAATACGGCCGACTTGATGGAAACGGTCAGCGATAAACATTGCCAATTAGGTTGTCAAGAAAACAAGCGATACGGTTAGTAGGCATTCACCACCAGCACCACCAGTACACTCATTCGGTGAAAAGGAAATGAAGGATTAATTCTGCTGCTCATTAGATAGAGCATTCCACCATATATCTCGGAAACTCTGGCCTTAATAATACAGCAGGATAGCCATCATCCTCTGGTTTCATCGTTTTTGCCATCCTACCGTAACTCATCATCATCATGACAATGCAGGAATATAGCCAAGTCAGATATGGCCGCAACCAACAAAACACCGCCACCACCAGCATCATGTTTTACCAAGTTGGGGAGGAAAGCAGCAGTAAATATGCCAAATCCGCCACTCCATAGTCAATATGGTGCATTGCAGCAGGAGCAGAAGGAGCAGCAGGATGAGGTGACTGATGCTCTCACCTAACTACAACTGTTTTATATTCCAACCCAGCGGTTGTATTGTATATGCTCCTGTCATGGTGTGTTGGGATGCGCATACCAAAAGTCCATATATGCGGTACCAGCCTCAGGTAGTAATAAGATTATGCAAGGGGCAATAGAAAAAACCCACATCAAACAAATAGTTTTGGAAAACTTATCCTGTTCTTTCGTATCGTGTTATATATAAATATAATTTCGGTATAGATACACTTAAGGTAAATTCATCAGCCATTAGTATATAAAAGTACACAACTCCCCCACATTTGCATTTCAAACAAGCACCTGACCGGCAATGGCTGGGTTTTCCTTTTTTATGTTATGTCACGCCAAATAGAAAAAATCTCCCGCCTTATGGCCAGGCTCATTGACCACATTTGCGGCGGCTGCGGCAAAAAACATCCACAATATGTATGGGAACATCGATCGTGTCACCTATCCGCGCCATCCACTGGTCCTGGCTCAGCAGGCGCTACTATCCTTTTACGATATTGCACCTGTCCGATTGCGTCTTGAAATAGGGCCCAGCCTCCGCTTTATAATAAAAGGCATCTGAGAATTGCAACATAAGACAACCCTAGCCCACTTGCACGAGAATATGTGAAAGTAATGTATGCGGCACTCTGGGAATGGAGGGTCAAAACATCATGGGCAATTCCACAATGTTGCAGCCGCACCTGCCCCCGCACACCGTAGGTTTCGGTGCTTGTTTCGGCACTGGGGAAAAAAGGCATTTCAGTTGGCAGAACAAGTAGATGGAGCTTTCATGGTGATGCGGTGTCCTATAATTGCTTCACACCGGAATTCCAGCATTTCGCACCTCGGCACCTGCAGTTGGGGGTTTGCATATCCACCTTTGGTTGCGCATGTACTGGTGGCACTCACTGGGGACCAGTATTCTGTACCGCCTGCGGGAACCAAATGCTTGACTTCTTTGCC
>JBBJMN010000133.1:0-5122 GCA_037720485.1 Candidatus Nitrosocosmicus sp. | reverse complement strand
CCAAAAACACAAAGCCCGAGAAAACAATATGGATAAATTTGATTACCTGTAACACATTCAACAAAAATGTTATATTTTTGAGGATATTGGAAAGAATACCATTATGTAATTGATAAATAATAAAAGAAATGCCTCCTGTATATCCAAACCACCTGTTTGATTGGAAATTACAGGTTCAATTTTGTTGGCATTTAACGGAGGTGTTTTCCTATTTTACATATGCACCTAGTAGGCTTCCAACAAAAAAAGCTACTACAGCAGCAATTCCGCCAATAATTAATGTATTTAACCCGGATCTTACAGGGGATTTGTTAACAACCTTTCCTTTTACTAGGCCAATTGAAAAGAAGGAAATTGCAGTAAATATAATTGAATAGAGAAAAACATTGTCTATTTTATTTATCAAATGCGACAAATCAAAATATACAAAGTATGCATAAATAAACGGAATTAGTGGAATTAAACCTACCAAATAAAACGCAAAAAAAGTTGTAATTGCCTTGTATATCGGATTTTCATTGATATTGCCTGCTAATCCTATTTTCTCTTCCATCATCGTATCAACCCAAACCTTTCTTTTAGAAGTAATGACTTTTGCAATACTCAAGTAACTCGTCTCTAAATCCCTTATCCGAATAGATGTCTTTAATCTCCTGTATTTTTTGAGCGTAGTATTTTCAATCTCCCATTCTTCTTTTTCTTGTCTTTCGACATATTCGATCCTTGATTTTGCCGATAGATAATTACCAATGGCCATCGAAAAACCGTCTGCAAATAGGTTTGCAAATCCCAATATTAAACAACAGAAGGGGAAAGCGAGCTTCCCACCACACCTTACAATTGCAAAGTTGTAACAGCACCATCTGTTGCACCATATACAAAATCCTCAATTGCCCATTTCAATAATAGAAACAGGTCATTATACTATATTATAAACCATGGTTTGTAAACATGGAGACACAAATAGGAAATTGATAGGGCATGTATCTCTATAAATTACCTGCAATAATTACAACAGGTAAAAATAAGAAGAATAATAGTTTATCTGCCAAAAAAACTATTCTGCCTAAACAAATTTTACCACCTAAAAAAATTGATAAACAAAAAAGAAATAGATAGATAGACGGGATATTATTTTAACAATTGAGTTACAGGGATGTCTAATTTCACACCAAGTGATTTTCATTTATTGGCAGTTAATGCTGGGATTATAGGATCGATTTTCATCTTTTTCTCCATTGCAGCATTGCTTCCTCCTACAACTATTTTTGATATAGATTCCGAAAAATGCTCTGGATTCCGCCTTACTATTGAGCAGGCCCAGAATGCTGTTGTAATTTCCGTTGGTATACTGAGAATACCTTTTTCCATTTCCTATATTCTTATTATTTCACATATCAGAATTGCAAGTTTATTTACAAACATTGGCTTTGCATTGGTTATTACAACTACAATATTGATTATAAGCTCTCTCTCATGTAGAATACCTTTGAATTTCTTTAATATCTTGATGGTTTTGCCTGCGGTAATATCCATATTTGTTGTAGTTCTGTTATTTTATTTTAGGCAAAAGAAACCTTCCAAAAGTACTTGAAAATATTTTTTTATATCCGAACAAGTAGGGCATTCCTACTTGTAATATTTTCGGAATTTTCAGTCACCGCATACAACATCACCAATAAAAAATTGATTTTGATAATCATGTTATTTTGATAAAATAATGACACCAAAACCGATGAGCAAAGAATATCCAGAGTGCATAACTATAACTATAGCATGTTGATTTACACTCTTGCAATTTGGGGTTGCATGCCTGAAATAACAAAGGGGTGCATAGACATGACAAACGCATCAGCTATATATCTTAGTATTGCTGTTGGTGCTTTAGTTGGCGCATTAATAAGTTGCTAATATTCGCTTTACAGAAAAAGTCATCCATCAAACAGGAATAAAACCTCAACGGCTCAATGGCCTTAATGAAAGCCATGATAAGTGCTGAAACTAATACAACAGTTTCAAAAACTCAGATCATATACTTGATCAAATACTGCGCATGGATAAAAAAATTGACTCTACACTTGAAAAGAAGAAGAATGACAATAAATGATATCGGTATATCGAAATTATAATAAATTAGTCCATTAATATTTTGGCATATGTAATTTTCTTTGGTAGATAAGAACCGTGACTATTTTAAAGTGATTCGTAATAGAACATATGATTGATTTAAGCATTTGATGCACCAAACAAACCAGAATGTTCTGACAATAAATGTCATTAAAAACCGTTTGATACCCGTGTTTATATAGTATGCTAACTAATAGATAGTATGTCAAATAAAACAGAAACTCAAAAAAGTTATTCATACAATACCAATAACCAAAATAACAACCAAAACAACAATAATGATTTCAATGAATCAGTTAACAGGTCACTTGATCAGACCAAAGACAACATCAACAGATCAATAGACGAGTCAAGAAACCAAATCCCACGCTATAATGAAATTGTCAACAATTATCAACAACAATCACTTCAAACAGCCAAAGAGATTTCAGAGGAATACATCGAGTCCCAAAAAGCAGTGATTAACTCCCTACAATCTGCATGGAGACCATACAGTGAAAGCTATACCAGTTTGGTCACAAGCTTTGCGTCTCCAGACTCCATGACAAAGGCATACACCAAATGCGTCAGCAACTTTGCAGACAATGCAGTGTCAGCAATAAGGTTAACAAACAACATGATCTTCTCAAACCTTGACTCCATGAAGTCAACACTACAGCAGGCAAAAGACAACTCAAAACATCTTTCCAACCTCAACGTAAACGCAGCAAGGACCTTTGAGAACAACTCAAGACAAGTAGCATCAGCAGTTTCAGAAGTTAACTCAAACAACAGCAACAGCAACGGTGCTGGTATCAACACTACAACATACACTAATACAACAACAGCAAAAAAGCAATAAAGAACAATACACAATAGCTAATCATCTTTTAAAAAAATGATGATTAGCTATGTTTGACTAGTTGTTTTTCCTTTTATAGTATATTATAAACTACTCTGCAAAAAAAAGAGTATATTCTTAATGCGCGCAAAAAACAAATACACAATGCCTGTACTCCAAAGCCTGCTGCAGCGAATTGATAGAACTTCTTCTCCAGCCCATGTTGGCAATCTCAGAAACGCAGTTGACTTTATTGTGCCCCAAAACTCACCGGTTCTTGCTGCAGCAGACGGAACGGTCACATACGTCAAGGATGACTCCAATGTTGGGGGCCCTGATCCATCATACTGGAACTATTCAAACTTTATATCAATTATGCACCAAAACGGAGAGCATACCAGGTATGACCACCTGGGACGTAACAGCGCAAAGGTAAGGACAGGCCAACAGGTTCGAGCAGGCCAGGAGATATCCAATGTTGGAATGACAGGCTATACGTATATCCCGCACCTTCACTTTCAGGTGTTTGTGTTTACAGGGTATAACATATGGACCGATTTTGACACCATGGAGATTAATGATTTTATTTAACCGTAAATAGACTAGTCCAAATGTTTTGGAAGGACGAAAAGGATATGGATGTATATTATAAAATTCATCATGATTGGTTGATCTATTTCAGAGCATCTATTCATTCTCTTATATCTCCAATACCACTTTGCCTCGAGGATGAATATCTTTTACATAATCAAGGGCCTTTGCAGCATCACCTAGTGGGAATGTCTTGTCAACATGCACTTTAATTTTGTTTTGGTCCGCCAATTGTCCCAATTGAGTCAATCGCTCTCTGTTGACCTGTGTGAACAGGAATATAGCTTTTACCCCAAAACGTTCCATTAGATTTTTGTTTGGCTGCTCTAGCATGGACACAATTATGCCGCCATTACCACCATTTCCTTTCTTCAATACATTGAAAGATTTTGTGTATGTATCGCCACCCACAGTGTCAAACACGGCATCATATTCACGCAACACATACTCAAAAGCCTGAATCTTGTAGTCTATAATTTCGTCTGCCCCCAAATCCTGAACAAACTGTTTATCGTCTGCGCTTACCGTTGTTGCCACGTAGGCCCCCAAACTCTTTGCCAGTTGAATGGCAATTGATCCTATACCGCCTGCTCCCCCATGAATCAGAATTCTCTGACCTTTTGACAGGTTCATGTTTTCCACAAGTGCCTGCCATGCGCTGACACCAACAAGTGGCAATGCCGCCGCCTCAACATGGTTTAGGCTTTTGGGTTTGCGTGCGATTCTATCTGCCTTTGTAAGAGCAATCTCTGCAAATGCTCCAGAGCCACCACTTGGAACTGCAGCCTGGCCATAAACTTCATCACCTTGCCTAAAGTCTGTGGAAATTTCTCGTCCTTCTTGTCCTTCTCCAACCTGATTGATAACACCAGAAAAATCCATTCCCAAAGTTGATGGGAATTGAAGGTGTATCATTTGTTGCATATGGCCTTCGCGAATCTTCCAATCCACTGGGTTTACCCCTGCTGCCTTTATGCCAACGAGAATTTTATCAGTTGAGGGTTTTGGAGGTGGAGGCGCGTTTTGTTTGATTTTCACTACTTCGCTGCCACCGTATCTGTCTATTTGTGCTGCTTTCATGTTATGATTAGGTAATAAAGATATTAAAGAATAATTATAGATGTTTTAATAAAAATCGAGTCTGCAATTTCCACACATATAGCGACCTAAACTCCTACTACCATATTATCCGATTCTCAAAGAAAATAATGGCTCTCCCACGGTATTGACAGAGGCTGCCACAAGGTCTTGCGACAGAAACCAAGATGTGAAACACTATCTGTTAGGGAAGGAAGAAGGCAAACCCAGACCGCCTAAAACTAAGCAAAAGTTGCCTCTTAAAAAAAACCCTAAATATCCTTAGACAAGATGGGCACATCCAAATCATCCGAGAAACCGATAATGTCAAGGTGGAAATCCAATGAATCAAATGCTAAAGATGAAAATCAGGAGTACAAATAGATTAATCCATCTATGTGATACATATGATGTATATGAGGCCAATAATAAAAAATAACAGTGCAATTATAGTTTTTAGGCCAATATGCTGTCAAAATAGATAATCCAAATTCTATTGGCATATAA
>JBBJMN010000132.1:0-5196 GCA_037720485.1 Candidatus Nitrosocosmicus sp. | reverse complement strand
AAACAGCAACCAAGGATGAAGCAACCGAAACAGCAACCAAGGATGAAGCAACCGAGGATGATAACCAAAACTCCCAGGATGACTTTACACTGGATGACTTCCTTGGTAATAACGATGAATCAAATGATTGGAGTGACGACTCCATGGGATTCGCTTTACAAAATGAAATAATGAATGAAGTGGAGTCCGATCTACAATCAGCTGGAATCGATATTGACCTAAATTGATACAACAATTTAGTTAATAAATCAAATGACTAGGGATTTGATATAGAGGTTGTAAAACCCCCCCTATCTTTCCCGCCGTCATTTAAAGTATAAAGTTTATACCGGAAGTTATTTGTATTTGTAAATAATACCTTTATTCGAAGAACCCAATTAAATAAACCAATGTTGATGCGGGCCCGTGGGGGCTAATGACGATATAGGTTTTATTAAAGAGATTCCAATATTCAAAAGGTAATACCAAATTTAAAGATTATAGATTCATTTATCATTATTTGCATATAGTTATTTTAGCTGTATCAGACACGATTCTTTAGCACTTAATCTGAATAACACAATAAAAAATGTTTGAATGAACAACAAAATATTGGCCATGGCATGATGTTCCTTACACCTGAACTGACTGCTGTCACAATCGACTTGTTCCTTTTTGCAGGCAATATTTGAGTTACATGGTACAATGTGAATCTTTAATATTTGAGTTTGTTAAGTTAATTCTGATATATTTTTCTGATTCATTGTTAGGTTAGATAAACCTACTTGTTTTATATGAGAAAAATCCAAATAAAACACAGTCAGACAAAAATAACATTGTTATTAATTATGAAAGGATTGAATTTCCTTTTTTTGACTCTGCAATTTTAGTGATTATGGCATTTATAAAGTAGAATGTTTTGTATATTGGTAACAGTAGAAAACAAAACAATATCTCATTAAAGAAATTTAAATTTACATGTTACAGATAAATCAAAAATAAATGTTCGGAATTATATGTTTTTCATCATTTTCCCCTTTTTGAACTCGTTTCCTCTTCCAGGTCATCGGCCCCTTTCTCCGTTACAGTAAATTTTGTATCTGAATAGGGGTGATAAGGAGAATCTATCATTTTTGCAGTTCTGTTTTCACCAGATTTTCGAAGATATATTCTATAGGTTGATGCATGACCCAAAACGTTTCCACCAGCAGGTTTTGTTGGATCTCCAAAAAAAGTATCGGGAGACGATTGTACTTGGTTGGTTATTACGACAGATATGTTATAAATTTCGGCTAATCGGATTATCTTATGTAACATGGTATTGAGTCGTTGTTGCCTATCAGCTAGAGTACCTCTTCCAGCAAATTCAGCTCTATGGAGAGATATTATACTATCGATTACAACCAAACGTGATTTATAATCAGTAATATATTTTCCTAAATCCTTTATAATCAATTCCAAGTGGGAGCTATTATACACTTTGCAGACTGCAATACTTTTTAAAACGCTTGATGGATCGAGCCCGCGCGAGGCAGCAATTTGATCAACACGTTCGGGTCTAAAAGTACCTTCTGTGTCGATATATATTGTGCCACTTCCAAATCCACCCATTTCAACTGGCTGATGAGCCATAACGCAAAGAGTATGACAGATTTGAGATTTCCCAGAACCAAATTCACCATAAAATTCCGTAATAGCTTGGGTTTCAATACCACCCAGAAGAAGTTTATCTAACGCTTTTGAACCAGTAGTACAGCGCAACAGAGATTTTCTTTTTTCTAGCGCAACATCAGCGGTAACAAATTCTTTATCCAGTAAATTAGAATCACGCAATAATTGCTGTGAAGCGATGATAAATGCTGCTGCGCTTTCTTTAGAAGAATTGATTTCCACAGATAGTTCTTCTGAACTGGCAACTGCAAGATCCATAACAGTAAGTATTCCCCCATCACGAAGTTTTTTTGCGGTTGTTGGACCAATGCCCGGAACATCCTGAATATCCAAATCATCAATAATAGTAGGAATAGTTTTAGAATCGACGACATTATTGTTTGAAATTTCTAGATCTTCATTTGACATAGAAGCAGTCATATCTTCGTCTTTAAATCGATCAGAGCTTTTTTTGTCTGCCATAACATATTATAATAGAGCCAGATATATTAAATAATTGAATATTTAGAAGTTTTATTTTTTGGATTGAGTAATATTAACTATCTGAAATCAAAAGTTCGGCACCCTCATAATTTCTAAAAGAATCAACTATTCCCTGAATTTGATTGTTAAAGAAAAAGTCACTAATGCTTTGATTATCCATAGATAGTGCAATGGTATTAATTTTGTTTAGTTTTATTTCTATATGCAAATCAGAATCAAATAGCTGACCATCTATTTTCATGTCAACATATCCATTGATTACAGTATTGGAATAAGGATTTAAAATAACTGAGGTATTTTGGTTTTGGAAATTAATTAGTTCAACAAAATGTTTCTCAAGGCCATCAGAGGTTACTAATTTAAAAAGACTGTGAAAAATTGTAACATTGCCTTGTGTAACGTTTAAGACCCAATTCCCGGAGATCAGTTTTGGAAACTCAAATAATGATGCTTTCATGCCATCATCATTTTCAGAATTATTAAAATCAAATGAATTGGAGGACCCATCGGCATCAGGTTCCAAAATATTATAGTATGGAAACAAAACCGAAGACAACAATCCTTTTGCAAAAAAGGTGTTGGAGCCGTTTATTTCGGGCAATCCATCACTACCCATGTTTGTTGATCCTGGAGCTATTGACAATACAAAACTATTTAACAACAAGTCTGTATTTGTAAAGTAATTTTTCACATTAAACGGGTCTATTCCAAGACTAATTTTTGAGTATCCAATATCATTTTTAGAATAAACCGAAACGGATGAATAAGAAATTACAAGGTAAAGGAGAATTATGATTATAATATATTTGGTCAATTGTGATTAATTTATCTAATAGTTATTACACCTATAAGATATTTTTTCAGATAATTGACAAATATTTTAAATACATTTGCATACTAAACAAATAAAATCATAACTGGACAATTCAATTAACATTTGAGTTCATTTTTTTATTCGGGTTATTAAAACAATAAAAAATTATGGTGACGGCATCATCATATCGGTCATGTTCATTGGAGTTCCAGTTGACTTGGATCCGGTTTCAGAAGGGATAAGAGAAAAATTCATGATTGATGATGTCGATGTTGAGTTATCAGTAGCATCAGCATTGGTAGCAGCAGTGGCATTGGATGTCTGTTGGCCGTGTTGACTGGCAATTTGTAAAACTATTGGCTTGGTTAACATAAAGTGCACTACATCTTTTGTTTTGTTGCTTCCATCTACCACCAAGTTGTTAGTTACATCTTTTCCATTGACATATCCAATATAGCTTCCTGTGGAAGACAAAACACTTGGTTTTGGTACATAAACTTCCTGATGGATATACACATTGTTATCCTTGGCATTTAGGCGGTCCATATCATAGTTAAACGGCATATCAAAAGAAATGGCATTTGATGAGGGAACATATGTAATGTTGTTTATCTTATCATAATAGGAAAGTATTTCAATAGGAATTGGTTTGCCCCCAATCTCCAAGGATTTATTTTGGTAAGCACCAACGCTAAGCCCGCCGTCAAATACAGGCTGTTGATCGTCAGGTAAAATTGTTTTAACAAAGTCAACGGTAACAATTCTTACGATAAAATTGTATAATCCGCCTTCAAGAAATATTGGGCCTGAAGCCACTACAGGGCCTGAGCCCTGGCTGGTATAAGCATTCAAAATAGGATCGAGATCTCCAGAAACCCTGATTTGACTGGTATTTCTCGGTTGCATCTGAATAGTAAGGTCGCCATTTGGATCGTAAAACCAGTTTGACATCAATTGTTTACCATTTTTCTCAATTGTAATGTAATAGGTAACCTCTTTGAATGTTTGATTGGTTTTTGAATCATAGAGTTTAAACTCTATTATGGGTTTTTGAGACTGTTTTTGAATCAGGTCTGTAGTTACCACTGGTGGGGACATTTTTATCAACAAATTCGCTTGGCGATCACCCAGGGAACCAACTAACTCCTCCATAAACAATCCATCCCCAAAAACGGTATTGAAAGGAAGCACATAACTTACAAATGACGTAATCAAAACCATGAAAAAAATATAAAAGGAAATAATATTATTCAAAGGTAGTTTATTCAAACAATTTCACTTATTTATTACTATTGTCAGCACAACATAATAATTACATCAAGGAAAAAACAGTCATAGACATGAAATACCACTATTGCTATTTCTTGATTTTCTTTATGATTATACTCACGTTTCAAGTTTTATTAACAGATACAAAATTTATTTCAGACAAACCACAAATAAACAAACATTCATCTTTGGCTCAAAGTGAAACTAACAATTCTGATTTTCAAACAGTAGAATACTATGCTAGATTTAATTGCGGCACAATTAATGACGATAAAGGGCCATTAAGACCCGGAAAGTATGACTCAGACATCACCATATTCAACAAGAAAACATTTCCTTTATCCATCATTTGGAAGGCAATAGAGACCAATCAGGAAAATCAGAACAACTTTAAAATAACAAATTTACAACCTGAAAGTGTTGTAAACATAAATTGCCCAAAAATCTTTCCATCCCCATCGCCAGAAACCACTAATTTGCAAAACAGATTTACTGAGGGAGTAGTACTAATAAGAATAAACACCGACAATGGGCAACTGATAAACAATTTTTTTGATAACCAAGGCCAATCCATAACTATCAATAAAGAAGAACTGGGGGATTTAGTAAATGTAGATGTCCTCCATACCGTCAATACATTAAGTGACCTAAACAAAGAGGCATTTTATTTAAAAATAGACTTTTCGTTAGCACAAAAAGGCAATCAATCAAAAGATGAACTAGAAAATAATCTCACAGCTATTTTTCAAGTCAAACCAAATGAAATTATAAATCCTCTAGGATTAATAAAACAGTTCATAAACAACAACAATGATACAAATATTCATCAGACACCTACTAACAGTACAATAATAAAAATAATAAAATCTGAAACATTTTCCAGCAGTTATACAGATAATCATGCGTTAACTTTCCAAAAGATTTATCCCACATTTACAAAATGATACTGGAACTGACCACTAATTATTTTTATTCGGCCG
>JBBJMN010000038.1:0-17671 GCA_037720485.1 Candidatus Nitrosocosmicus sp. | reverse complement strand
TATTTCTTAATTATAAGTCATTTGAAGAATAATAATAATATACATGTTATTATAACATATGATATGTCTTATACTTAATAATTTATCATAACTTAATACTGCTATATTTTGATGAGAATATCTGATAGTAACAATTATCCAAACCCTGATATATCTAACTTCAACTATAGATTCTGACTATTATGAGTAACATAACAAAGAACCACAAAGTTGGTATATTCGCAATCTTCATCGCTTCAGCATTGATGTTGGGAACAATCTCCGTATCAGGAATTGACTCTGCATTGGCAACCGGAGACAAACACAAAGACAACAACAGAGGCGGAAACGGAGCAGAACAATCAATTGAACAAAAACAAGTTAGCAAACAAGACTCACAATGTGTTGACTCCACTCTTTTTAACCCAGGCCGAGAAGCAAACTGCAACAACCTAGCAATTCAAGAGATGGTCAATCTTGGCAGCAACGCCATAGGACAAAAATAAACCCCCTTTTTTTTTCTTTTCATATTTTATATAAAAAAATTATAATCAGTCTAATATTCTTGGTTAAAACTTTTTGTTTTTATAGACGGGATTTGCAATAAAAATAAAAAACAAATCCTGTAGTTAAAATATGCTTAATATGATGCCCTAAACCCCCATTTCTAAGAGTTGTTTAGGGAGTCAGAAAGTTCATCAATCTCTTTTCACATTATCATTTCGATTTAGGTCGGTTTGTGCATGTGTATATATATGCATCCATTTATTAATTTTGTAAACTAAATTGAAACAATTGGGACTTTGGGTTTTTTTGCGAACGGACATTATCCATGGTTATTAATTTGTTGTTGGATATTCCGCAAAAAATGGATTGTTTTCTTTCTTTTTTGATGTTTGTAAATGCCAGTTAATATTAGAATCCTGATTTATATGGATAGATAATGACATGATAGCTGTAGGGAGATTGTTTTGCATATGCCCATGGTATTTTGTGTTCTGATGTGCGGCGGTAAAGGAACAAGATTAAAAAAAACCTTGGGTTCGGATGTTGAAAAGCCCCTGACAAAATTAAAAAACAAACCGTTGATAGAATATCCAATAAATGTATTGATACAGTCAAACAAATTTAAAAGAATATTTGCTGCCGTTAGTGGCAATACCCAAAAAACCCGAGAGTATATAAAATCAAATTATGGGGATAAAATAACATTAATAGATACAACGGGCAGGGGGTATTCTGAAGATTACCTAAAAATAATAGAGTATTTTAAAGAAATGGAAAATGAAAAAAAACGCAGTGTAAAAAAAATACTGTTTTTGCCGATAGACATCCCTTTAATCTCCTTAGATACGCTAACACAATTGATCGCCATTAACCAGGAAAAACCGTGCCTCACAATAGTCTTAGAAAAGGGATTTGTAAAGAGTATGGGGATAATGCCATCGGAATATGAACTTGTACTTGATAACAAAAATTACTGTTACTCTGGTATATCTATAATGGATATCAAAAAGATTGATATGGATATGGGCAACAACACTGAAGGATTTGCTTCAATAGACGAAGAATACAAAACTTTAAACCGTGTTGAAATAGCTTGTAACGCAAACACATTGGAAGACTTAAAAACTGCAGAAAAATTTTTAGGTAACATGTGAGATTGGAGATATTTGTAAATTAATCCATTGTTTCTGTAATTTTCCCTAGTATTTTGGCGTGACCGCCTGTATTTATGACTAGTTCTGCATTGCATGATTTGCATTGTATTGTTCTTGTACTGTATGTGTATAAAATCATTGTTTCCTGGCAGCTTTCACATTCTATTTTCACAAAATTACTGCGAGGTTTTGGTATCATTATGTTATGTTTTTTCATTATGTTCGTACACCTATGCCTGATCTATAATTATGCTTGTATTTCCAGCTTTCTCATTCGTTTGCCTTCTTTCATTGTTTTACGTTGACAGGTTTTGCAACCATATCTCAGCGTAATTTTTTTGGTGGTTTTTGCGGTTCTCTTCAATTCCGGGAACTTTTGGCCACCATAACCCTTTTTATCTTCGGCGTGTCGTAATGCACCCTGTGCACCTTTTCTGTCTTTGCCTTTTTTATAGATTGAAACTGATTGAATAGTGTGAGTTTTACATCTGGGACAAAACTTTCTCATTTCCTTCTGCATTTTCATATATAAATCTTAACCAGTGGGTAATTTAAAGTAAAATAATTGTTATTGACATGGCGCACATTTTACTATCTGTTGAGTTGGGTGCATTACGTAGTGTTAATTAAAAGTGGTATTTGGGGATTCTGATGCTGTTGAAAAAATAATAATTCTGAAATATAAAACTTATATAGATGCTTGACCATGTATTTTCAATTATGTTTGAAAGCTTTATGATGCAAATTACGATAAATCCAGATGCATTTGGGGTATGGATTCCATTGGCAACAGGTTTAAGCATTGGTTTAGTCTATGCTTTAATCTCTGCAGCAAGAAAGGCCAGATAAAACCCAATTTTCTTTTTTCCGCTAAAAATCATTTATTTTTTCCCACTCGTACAATAAACGCGATACTACAACATGTGCTTCCAGGCTTAGATCCGATATTGAATACATTTTATCTATGCGTGATTCAATATCTTTTGAAAAATGCCCGCTGGGAAATCCGCCAATAACGACACAAGGGTTTTTGAATTGAAACAGCTCATTGCATGCGCCCTCAAAGTTTTTGAGAATGCCATTGGTCGAAAAACCAATCACAACATCTGGCTTTATCTTTTTTTGAATCATTTGGGAAAAACTGAGATTATCGCTTAATTCTAAAAGCAGAGTTCCATCTTTTGAGACTATCTTCTTATTTTTAATTAGATCCAATACAAGCCCTTCAAACCTTGAGTATGATTTTGGAATTCTCAGGTAATCTCCTATTTTAATCACTTGGTTGTTCATAGTGTGAACAAAAACTTTAACAAGGTTTTTTTTAAACAGTGGCGTGGCAAGCGCGTTAAGCAATATGACGTGCAGAATATCTGGTCTGCCTCTCTTGTAATTTTCCTTTAAATTGCTTGAAACAATGGCAAAATGGTGAAAAGTCCTATCCAATAGTATTTCAGAGGGTTTTTTTCCGCTGTCTCGAATTTTTTTTAAAGATGGGTGCTGAAATATCTCAATTGGTATTGTTTCTAAAGCCGCATCTGCAATAACCAAATTTAACAACTGATTTAAACAAAAATAAAAATAGTTTATTATTTAAAGTTATTATGCTGATTCACTATCAATAAAATGAATAAAAAACTCCAAAATGAAAAAGAATGATAAAAAAAAACAAATGGCCTTACAAAGAGTTTATGATTTATTAGACAATGCCTTGCATACTCGGCAGGATTTTTTTTTAAATGAACATGTAACCACAGCCAAAAAAATTATTACAAAATATAAACTAAAAATACCATTTGAGTACAAAATCCTTTTTTGTAAAAACTGCAAAAGGTTTATTGTTCCGGGGCGAGATTCTAGGTTTCGAATAGGGAAATCAAGAGTCAAAGCCCTAAGGATAACCTGTAAAACATGTGGGCACACATATAGAAAGATTATCAAAACAAAACATGGTGCATAAACCAGCCAAATAATAACATACCTGGCAAAAACCTAAAGCTAAACAAAACAAAACAAAAATAAAAGAATAATGATTTATAAGGGAAAATCAATGGATTAAATTTGTAATAGATATATGGCTAAGATTTTTGATGTACCCGCAGATGATTTGATATCTAGACTGTCAGAACAGCTAAAAAAAGATAAAAAGATAAATCCTCCACAATGGTCATATTTTGTTAAAACAGGAACCCATGCTGAAAAAATGCCCCAAAATAAAGATTGGTGGTATACGCGTTGTGCTTCACTTGTAAGAAAAGTTTACCTGCACGGCCCCATTGGAATTTCTGACTTAAAAAGCTATTATGGTGGCAGAAAAAGAATTGGTTATAATTTGGACCATCATAAGGATGCAGGTGGTGCAATAATAAGAAAGGCACTTCAACAGTTAGAATCCGCGGGCTATATTGATAAAAAGAATAACGGGAGGATGATTTCAAATGACGGAATGAAAAGAGTAGATAGGCTTGCCACTGAGATATTTAGAGAGGTTTGTAAAGAAAACGAGAATTTGCAAAGATATGCTTAACGGGGTTTGAAGGAAAATGTCCGGTCCACCACCACCACCACCACAACAGCCATCTGACGAAGAGATACGAAGACAACGGGCTGAAGCTGAGGCAATCAAACAAAAGGCACTTGCAATGCTTTTGGACACTGACGCTAGGCAAAGACTTACCAACATAAAAATGGTGAAACCTGACCTTGCATCGGCTGTAGAAAACTATTTGATAAATGCAGCCACAACTGGGAGACTAAATAGAGCACTAACAGACAACGAACTGAAGCAGGTTCTTTTAAGCATACAACAGCCAAAAAGAGAATTTAAAATAAATAGGCTATAACAAAATATTCTTAAAACATTATGTTTTGTTGTTATTGATTATTTTTAAAATCATTTTTTAGTTAACTATATTAAGGTTTTATAATATCCTTTTCCCATGAAGGCAGCTGTTTTCAGAGAGTATGACAAAGATCCTACTAAAGTAGTAAAAATTGAAGATATCGATGTCCCAAAAATAAAACCTAATGAAGTTTTAATAAAAGTGGAATCGTCTGCATATAACTACAACGATTTGTGGGCCATATGGGGAGACCCGGTGAAAACGCCTCTTCCGCATATCTCGGGTAGCGATGTTGCGGGCACTGTTGTTGAGGCTGGTGAGGATGTTACCAAGCTTAAAGTTGGAGACCGGGTTGTTTCCCACTCTAACATGAGTTGTAGGGTGTGCGAACATTGCACTTCTGGCAGAGAGTACGATTGTAACGATCGAATGATATGGGGATTCCAAACTGGACCTTTATGGGGTGGCTTTGCCCAGTACACTCATCTACCGGAGGTTAATGTTGCCAAGCTGCCCGAAAATGTCTCATTTGACGATGCTTCGGCAATGTCCATGGTGGGAATGACAGCATGGCATATGCTGGTTGGAAGGGCCAAAATCAAACCGGGTCAAACAGTTTTAATAATGGGTGGAACAAGCGGTGTCGGAATGGTTGGTATTCAAATAGCCAAACTTTATAATTGCAACGTAATTGCAACTGCTGGTAATCAACAGAAAATGGATAAGTGTTTGGAATTGGGTGCAGACAATGTAGTAAACCACCGAGAACCTGATTGGTACAAAAAAGTAAGATCTATGACAAAGGTAGAAGGTGGCGTAGATGTGGTATTTGAGCATATCGGAAAAAATGTATTCCCACAGGAGGTTGGTTTGCTTAAAATGGGCGGAACATTGGTTGCCACAGGAGCTACCACTGGTTATGACTCTACAATTGATTTGAGGTATTTGTTCTTTAAGGGAACAAACCTTCTTGGCTCAACACAGGGAACGAAGGCGGAATTAGAACGGGTAATTCATTGGACCGGCAAAGGGAAGTTAAAGCCATTAATACACACAACATTACCGTTTTCAAGTATGGTCGATGGCCATGTTATGATGGCAGGGGCAGAACAGATGGGTAAAATCATGACCTCTCCACAAAAACTTTAATTTTTTTTTGTTATTGGATATAAACCGTGGGCACCTCAAGAACTTTAATTTTCATACCTGGAAATAACCAGCGGTTTCTGGAGAAATCCAAAACTGTTGGTTCAGATATAATTTGTTTTGATCTGGAGGATTCTGTTCCTTTTGAAGAAAAAGAGACTGCAAGAGACCTGGTGAGCAAAACAATAAATGATATTAGCAAATCCGATGGGTCTCATGGGAAGGTTGTGGTATCCGTAAGAATTAATGCACCTGATTCCGAATTATCTGCAAATGATTTAAAAAAAGTCATATTGGACGGGATTGATGCGATAGTAATACCCAAAGTTGAAACAGACAGTCAGATTGTTAGAATATCAAATATTATAAGAACTTTGGAAAAGGAAAATGGTATCCCAAATGATTTTATAAAATTGATTCCTTCAATTGAATCTGCTTTGGGGGTTGTAAATGCTTATTCAATAGCAAAATCAGACCCACGCGTATCGTCTCTTGTATTTGGGATTTTTGATTTTTTACATGACATGAAAATTGATAGCACTGACGATGAGGTTTTAACTGGTTATTTGTATGGTAGGGCAAAAGTACCGGTTGATGCGAGGGCTGCAGGAGTTGACTCAATTGACTCTATATGGCAAAACATTAATGATATGGATGGATTGGAAAGGGATTTGGTTTTTGGAAAAAAATTAGGGTACACTGGAAAATGCGTAATTCATCCTTCTCAAATAAATTTGGCGCACAAGGTTTTTGCTCCCTCGCTACAGGATATACAATGGGCAAAAAAGGTTGTGGCAGTTCTTGATGAATCCAGAACCGATAAAACAAAAGGGACAGCCGCAGCAACAACAAAGATGGGTGCTGTGAATTTGGAGGGAAAGATGATAGATGCCGTGCACTATAAACAGGCAAAAAGAATCCTGGAGTCTGTCGATTCCTGAGTATTCTGGATTTTTTTTACCATAAATGATATTCAAATTATATTATATTTTATTATATCCTGTTCTTTTTTATAATGTAATATGTTCACTGGGATTGTCGAAGATCTAGTAAAAATTGAGGAAATAAAAAGAAATGGTGCGTCCAAAAAAAACAAAATAGACGGCCTTGAGGATAAGAACAGACATGACACTGAAATAACAATAAATGTTGAAAAAATGGATGAATTAAAAATTGGTGACAGTGTTGCAATAAACGGAGTTTGCTTAACAGTTGCAAGATTAGATAAAAACATGGCTACTTTTCAAATCATTGATGAAACCATTAAAAAAAGCTGTTTCTCATACATCAAAAAAGGAGACAGAGTCAACATAGAGAGAAGCTTAAAGGTGGGGGACAGACTTGAAGGGAATTTTATTTTGGGTCATGTGGATTGCATTGGAAAAATAGAAAGAATTGAAAAAGATAACACGGGCAGTAAAATTGTAATAGAAATTGCAGACAAAGGCATTCTGCACCTTATCGCTCCAAAAGGGTCAATTACAATAGACGGAATAAGCCTGACTGTTGTAAATGTGATGGATGATAAGGTGGAAATCGCTTTAATTCCACATACCTTGGAAAACACCACATTAGGTATAAAAAACATCGGGGATTTGGTAAACGTGGAGGCTGACATCCTGGCGCGATATGTGTCAAATATCTACCAAAATATTGGTAATAACAAAAAAAACAGTAAGATATATTAACAATAATCATGCAAAAAACATAATTGTCAAAAATATCTGAAGCAGTAACAGCAATAAAAAACGGAAATTTTGTTTTGATCCATGACGACACAAGTAGAGAAAACGAAATTGATATGGTTGTTTCTGCCGAAAGTATTTTGCCTAAACACATTTTAAAAATGAGGAAAGACGCAGGAGGTCTTATTTGCACGGCGATATCAAGTGAACTATCTCTAAAACTAGGATTACCTTACATATATGATGTTTTGAAAAACTTTGGAAAGTCCAGCAAATCTATTTCTATGCTAAATAGAAATACCTCACCATATGGGGATAATCCGTCTTTCTCAATTACACTGAATCATAAAGACACATACACGGGAATAACAGATTGCGATAGGGCATTAACGATTTCATCGTTAGCCAAGATTTGTAAAGAGTTGGGACAAAACATTGAAAATGACGGCGTAATAGTCGAAGAATTTCAAAATAACTTTGTAACACCGGGTCATGTACCAATTTTAATAGCCTCAAAAGGACTTATCGATGAGAGAATGGGCCACACAGAGATGTCCATTTTCCTTGCAAAAACTGCAAATATTGCAAATGTAACTACCATATGTGAAATGTTGGATCCAAATAACTATAAAGCATTATCATACAAAGATGCATGCAAGTACGCTCAAGACAACAACATCGTTATACTTGAATCAAAAGATCTGTTAGCATATGCAAATAACTTCTTATAAAACATGAATAAGATAAAGATAGGGATAGCGGTTGCAGATTTTAACAATGAAATATCATTGTCGATGTTAAATGAAGCAAAAAGACATGCTCAGGACCTATCCATAAAGGTTACATACGTATGCTTTGTTCCTGGCGTATTTGACATGCCGTTGATGGTTGAGGAGATGCTGAAAAAAAAGGATATTGACGCTGTAGTAACGTTGGGTGCGGTGATAAAAGGGGAAACTGGACATGATAGGGTGATAGCAAATAATACTGCCAGGCTTTTAGGGGATCTTTCGCTAAAATACCACAAACCTGTTGCACTAGGCATTACTGGGCCGGAAATGACTCTTGAACAGGCCAAAGATCGGATAGTGCCTGTGTCTCATCATTCCGTCAACACTGCTATGTCAATGGCTATGAAATTAAGAAAGATTAAAAAAAATAGGTTAAAAAATAAAGGAATGAAAATAATAGATTAGTAGCGTGACATATCAGACAACAATAGTCAAATTAGAAGGGTATGGCCCATGGACATTGGGCCTAGGTAGCGATAGAGAGTACCTTCTGCAAATATTGCAATCAAAAATATATGCTGAATTGCAAGAATCGTTTTCCAATAAAAACGGGCTGGTTTTTTCTAATCGATTCGATGAGTTTATAGCTGTTACAAATACTATTGACATTGATGATCATAGGAAAATATATGAGAGGTTCTCAAGGAACGGCGAAAAAATAGGCATATCCATGACCATCGGAATTGCCGAAACACCATTGGGGGCGAATAAAAAGGCTCATCATATAAAAAACAAAAAAGAATATTTAATTGATTCTAATATCTATGGAGTCAAGGAAAATAAAAACAGTGAAGTTAAGGCGACTGATGCAAAAACAAAAGGGGATAACGATGACGTTAAAATTCTTCATATCGACATTAATGATTCCACAGCAATAACTAAGGATTTGTCATCATATGAAGTAACAAATATGATTATCAATTTGTATTCAAACATTTCAAACATCTTTTTGCGGGAAGAAAGCTTGGCATTTTATTTGGGTGGCGATAATTTTATGATAATCGCGGAAAAAAGCATGACCATGGAAAAGGTCAAAGAAAATGTTGATTTGATAACAGCATCAACAAAAATAAGCCTAAACTGTGGAATTGGTAACGGAAAAACGGGTAGGAAAGCGGCTGAAATGGCGACCAAATCATTGGATGAGATACGAAAATTCAGGAAAAACGGTACAATAATTAATGTTTATGAATTACCTTGACCACAGTTATAAAAAAAGCTAATATTTTATATGGTAACGAATTGCAAATAATAGAGAATGGAACAATAGTTGTAAACAACCATGGTGTAATAGAAAAAATAGGAAAAAGTTCGACCTTAAATGAGGGTATTTGCTGTTATGACACGATAGAAAGTAAAGATGCGTGCATCATTGATGCCGAAGGTTATGTAATAATACCTGGTTTAGTAAATTCACACACTCATGTAGGGGACGCCATAGGAAAAGACATATCGTCAAATGCGGATCTTGATGCAAGAGTTAATCCAAACCATGGCGTAAAAAAAACCATATTGGAAAAAACAGATACCGAACAATTAAAACAGTCAATGAAAAATGCCGCTATATCCATGCTAAACAAAGGAATAACAACATTTGTTGATTTTAGAGAGGAGCGACTTGAACGGGGTGAAACTGTTACAAACAGCAATAAAAGATGTGCCTATAAAAAATTATCCTGGGAAGAATCGATTTTAATGATTATTGCAGAAACATTGGAAATGACGAAGAGGTTGCTATAAATGACAATGCCTTTGGTGAATGTGCCGGAAATAAGTTAAAATACAAAGAAGAAGAGGAGGAAGAAGAAGGAGTTTGTAAAAGAGGTAAAGATTTACTAAATCTATGCAATGGGTTTGGAATTAGTGGTGCAAATGAATGCAATGATGAAATGCTGACAATTTATAAAAAAATTGCTAGGGATTCAAACAAACAGAAAGTGTGCAATAAAAAAGAAAAATCAATAGTTGCAATTCATGCCGCAGAGTCTGATGAAGCAGTTAAAGAGTCCTTGAAAAAGACGGGGAGCACGGAAATAGAAAGAACAATAGACGCATTGGATCCGGATTTGTATGTTCATTTAACAAATTCAAAATTATCTGATATTGATTTACTCCAATCTGCCAATAAGGGTGTTGTAATATGCCCGAGAGCAAATGGTGTGTTAGGTGTGGGTTTTCCGCCGGTAAATGAGATGCTAAAACGAGGGCTCACTATGGCCATAGGGACTGACAATATCATGCTAAATTCTCCGGATATGTTCAAAGAAATGGATTTTCTGATAAGGAGTCAAAGGGCATATGAGAAAAACATTTCGTTCCTTGACGCAAAAAAGGTTCTCCAAATGGCAACTGTTAATAGCGGAAAAATATTTGATAGGAATATAGGGCGCATAGAAAATGGATATCAAGCGGACTTGGTTTTCATAGATGAATATGACGTCGACATGTACCCAATGCATGACCTATACATGTCAATAGTCAGCAGGTGTTCGGAAAGAGCAATAAAAGCGGTGATGATTGATGGAAGATTCGTACATGATAAATCCCGTATAAATTAGTGTAGATAAACACATTGTTTGTTATAATGAATTCGGCAATAAGTGTGGATGGAAAAATTTGTACCAGGACCGGGGAATCAGAGATTTCATCTGATTTGGATCTCAAACGAGTTCATAAATTAAGGTGTGTTGTGGATGGAATATTAGTAGGGATATCCACAGTATTGAAAGACGATCCTCTTTTAAGTATACGGTTTATAAAATGCTCAAAAACAAAAAAAAACCCTGCACGTGTAATTATAGATAGTAATGCAAGGATTCCGCTTGATTCAAAAATTGTAAGAACTGCAAAAGATATTGATACTATAATTGTAGTAACGAAGGGTGCTCCAAAAAATAAACTAGAACTGTTGAGGGCAAACAAGTTAAAAATAATTGTTTCAGGTGAACGAGGAAAAAAAGTAAACCTGAAAAAGGCGTTTCAACAGTTAGAAGCGAAATTTGGCATTAAAAAAATCTTGGTTGAAGGTGGTGGGGAGATAAACTGGTCAATAATCAAAGATAATCTATTTGATGAGATAATAGTCACTATTTCCCCATTGATAGTTGGAGGGAGAGACGCAATAACACTGATAGAGGGAAAGGGTTTTGATAAGATAAAAAAATGTTTAAGACTGGACTTGTCAAAAATACATAAAAGAAGTAACGGGGAGATAGTAGTCCACTACAACAACATCAAAAATAAATAAAAGGTTATGTTGTTGTTGTTGTTGTTTCTATACTTAATTGATCTATTTTGAATCTTAATGCATCTTTTAATTTGCTGTTATCTACCATGTTTAATGGTTCATTACATACAGGGCATTTGAAAAAAAGTTCAATTGCATAATCAAACTTTATTCTATCACATTGTTGTTTTCCGCAATGATAAAATTCTGAAGATTCTTCATACTCTAGTCTGCTTTGTAGTTTTTCCAATATTTTCTTTTTTTGGTTGTCAATAAAATTATCTACATGATCCCGTTTAGCTCGCCATCTATACACAAACCACCCTTTTTTTTCATCTTTTACCCGTATGCCGGTTATCAGTGCTTTGCCAAATAAGTCATATAAAACTTTACGAATAATATTTATTCGAAGACCTGTTGCAATGGCTATTTCTTCATCTGTAGAATCCTCAGCTTTCAACAATGCCTTTGCAACCTGATTATACTCCTCTCCTCCTATTAACGATGCAATTTTTATAAAAGGATCTTCGGTATCAACATTTCGCATAAAGGTACTTTATATGTGTCAAATAAAGATATATAGTTTCCTAATGGCGAAGAATTAAAATATTTGGGATTCAATAATAAAAAGGTTAGACACGTTCTATATTATTTTGGACTCTCAAACACATCATTATAACATAAAGCTACTTCGGTTTTTGTTGGCTCATCATTGAAATAACCTGGCTCTTGTGCAGTTTCACTGCCTTTTATGGATTTTTCTATACATGAGAAAAACTGGGCTACATTGGCGTTAAGTTCTGTGTCTGCTGAAGTCAATGGCAGTAGTGCTACCCTTTCTTTAGCAAAAGACTTTTCGATACCGATATTTGAAACCAGCATGCATACCAACACTAGTATCGAAAAGGCGCCTATAAGTTTTAATGGCATTTTTGTTTTTTTAACACATTTGGTAAAAAACATATCATGTTTTTTTATTTTAACCTTTTATGCCATTCGTTTAATGCTACGGGAACAGATGTGATGATGATTCTTATAATCATTTCATTTTTAATATTGTCTTATAAAATTTGGCGATAGGGCAATAGGCATATTATGCCAATGCAAATGGCAAAAGAAACTAAAAATTGACTGTTTTTTATCAGCCTAATGCCATAAAGTTCTCCTGTTTTATCCATATGTTTATAAAATTAAGCCAAACTGTTAGCATAGGCCGCTTGAATTATCGGTATGCGTATATGCAATGCACTGAACAAATTGATCAAGTGCTAATGCCATTACCTCGCTGATTATTGTATCCAAATGAAAATAGTTCCCCATAGAGTTAGGTTGGGGATGTCCCAATACGCCACTATCATTACTATTTTTAATTGGGTTGTAAAATTGCATAAGAATTGTGACAAAAGAATGGATTAACAGAACGAAAAGGAAACGGTAAACAAACCATCTCAGAATCAATATCCCTGCACCTCTCCTTACTTTTCCTTCATGCACATGACCGCCGCCATTGAAAAGGACAAACATGATAAGAATGCCAGTATGAATACAACGCCGTCACCTTTGGAAGAGGTACAACTACTTGAACCATTGTGTGCTAAACAACTAAAATTATCCTGTCAAGATTATCGATAGGACATTTAAAATATCCATTCAAACAATAACAATAGTCAATGATTAGATAAATGATTATATTTTATTTTTAACGGTCAAGTAAAGCAACAAATACTATCTGTATCTTTTTAATTGTAAGATTTGTTTAATTTGTCTAAAAATTGAAATACAGCCGAATAGTCTTTATCTTTTAAATCATTACAGTTACTAGCAGCTCGAAACAATTGTTGCGATAAGCTGGTAATAGGCAAAGATATCTGCAACGATTGAGAGTCTTCCATGACCAAATCCAAATCTTTGAGCATGTTTTTCAAAAAAAATGATGGGGAAAAATCGTTTTTCAGTATCTTTAGTCCTTTGTTTTCGCTAATCCCTGTCTTTAGTTTTGTATGATTGAATATGTTCAAATATGTTTCAGGATCTACGCCGGAATGAATTGCAAAGATTATTCCCTCAGAAAATGCCAAAGAAATGATGGCTATGTTAAGGTTTAATGCCAATTTTATGGAATTTGATGTGCCATTGTCCTCACCCAAATAGAATATGTGCCTTGAAATTTTGTTAAATGTGCTGTACATTTTTTCAAATGATTTTTTATCTCCGCAGATCATTGCTATCAACTCACCGTTTTTTGCATCTGAGGGACCACCCATTACCGGGGCACTTAACAATGCCATACCTTTTTTTTCCTTTAGCAATTTTGAACAGTAAGACGATTGGTCTGGTCTAATTGTTGTGCAATCTGCGATAATTAATTCGCTGTTGTGACTCTCAACTATCCCTTGTTTATCGAAAAGAACATCCTTTAGTGATTCAAAGTTAGTAACACACGTAATAATGCAATCGCTTTCATTAGCCAGGGAACATGGGTTATCAAAAGATCTTGCCCCCAAGTTTTCAAAATATTCTAATTTCGTTTTATCCCTGTTGTATATGTTAATCCTTGTTCCCTGATCAATTAATCTTTCTGTGATCCCTGCACCAAGCATACCAATTCCTACGATGCCAACCGTTTTATTATGGCCTAAATTCATATTTTCTTACATTCAAAAACATTTTTAAAGTTATAGTTTATTGATAAAAAAAGGAAAAAGAAGAATAAATAGATAACAGAAGTAAAAATAAATAATGACATATACACTTTTAATGGGAAATAATTTTATCTCAAATAGCCCAAAAAAAATAAAATTTTATGATAAAATTATGTTTTCCCTAGATAAAAAAAATACCGATGTCACTGATACTCCCCTAATTTCAGCAATCATTAGCAATAATGACAATAAAACAATAGTTGAAGTGAATGATAACAAATGCGATTATTGTGATGCTAAATTAATAAAAAAAATAGATAGCAAAGAACATATTCTAATAACTGACGAGGGCGGTGAAATTATGTTTGAATCTAGGCTTTTGGACAAAAATACTATACTTGTAAGTGGCATATTCAATATAGATAACAACCAGAAACTAGTGGTCACACAAAATTATATAACGCTGCCATCAGGAAAATGGATTATGCATGACCGAATCAATTCAAATAATAAAGATATCGTAATTACTAATGATGGGATTAAGATATCCGACTAAACGTTATAAATTTAATAAAATTATTTTTTAAAAATTATTTATTTGTGGAAACATTTAAACTCTTTTTTCTCTTTCTGCAATCCATACTCCGGATTTCTTGGCAAATACTATGGTACCGATAAGTTTGCCACCGCTGTATACCTTTCCATATTCTTTGCTCATTCCAAATAGGGACTCTAAAATATTGCCCTTTTTATGATATCCCGATTCAATGACCTTGATGTTCAATTTTGAGCTGGCTTTTTTAAACACATTTCTAGCAATAGACCAGTCACCTTCCCATCCAATAAGATCAAAATTTCCAAAGTTCAATGTGTTTAAGGGATGCTCTAATGTGCTTATTTTAAACGATTTTTTATTTTTGGTAGTAAACTCGTTTATCCAATTGATTGCTATTGCACTCTTACCTTTTTCTACCGCAAAATTATTAGAGCTAGCCAATGATTTTCACACACAATAACAGCATTTCATCAAAAATATATAATATTTTATTTATGGGATATACCTGTTGACCTTACTACATCATCACATGAACCGCATCATCATCGGGGTTAACCTTCCCACCTAGAGTTATTGAATTTAGTATTCTGAAACAACATTACCTGTTGGATTTAGATAATGAGAAAAAAAGAAACAGATATTCAAAAAAAAACAAAAGATAACGATTCAAAGTCTATGCGAAAGTTGACATGATATTGTGAAGAAAGATCGTTCCTTTCGCGTATTTATGGGGAATTATGAAAAATTGTCAGTAAAGGGTTTTCGTATCTAAAACTGACACAATGCTAATAGATCTATTTTACAAATAACTGCCAATACTTTTCTATGTCAAAATAATAACCTTTCTGATATTGCTATTATATCGCCAAAAGCGCCAAAAGAAAAATAAAGATATCGCAACCACCGTTGCCTTGACTTTGGCATTTTGATATTACGGTACTAGTTTACCGGTAGTGTCAAGTTAGTGCTTTTGTTGTGTGATCTGCTTTGTAGCCAAATTAAATCTAACTTTAGCCAATATTTTTATGTTTGACAACTTTGGAGTTATTCCATTAGCGTGTGATTTTTTGGGCATTGTGGTGATTTTGCATTATAGTGAATTTAAACCAGAATATCTTGTGGTTGTTGATAGGCGGATTATATTGTTGCTATAGCGATGATGGTGATAACGATATCAAACAGCATAATCTGACCAGTTCGTTTGTTGCACCCATTACATCTCCTGAAACCCCGCCAAAATTTTTTTTAGATGTGTATGTTATTAAAAAACAACAAATTATCCCGATTATGAATACCCGTATTAGCAGTTGAATCGATTGTCCTATCAATATTATTAAAATAGCTGTTATAGTTGTGGAAATGATGATTTTCCGCCTTGATTTCATGTTTTTTGTAAAAAGGGAACTGTAGCCTTCCCATGCAGATTCCGAAAAAAAAGCCTGTAACACTATTGAATATTTTGCAATGATTTCAGAGATTACAACTGAGATAATCAGTTTTTCTGTTCCAGTAAATGATGAGATTGTTACTACCATTCCTATAAAATACGATATAATTGCTACCGTCCCTGCAGAACCTATCATTGGATCATGAATTACCTTATATTTTTTTTCCTTGTTGCCCTTTACCATTAACCCGTCTGAAAAATCCGCAAGTGCGTCTGTATGATGTATTCCTGTGATAATTATCAAGAAACTTGTAATCAAAAAGCCTGATATCAAATTATTAAAAAAATAAAACGATATGATTGCTATTGGCATGCTCAATAAACCAATAATCAAACCTATGATGGGGAAAAGATGCATGTTTTTAGATATGCTCTCCAAATTGGCGCTCTTTGAAAATTTATGTACCGGTATTATTGTTAAAAATGAGATTATCTCTATTATTGATTTAATAACCAAAAAATATCGACCACCAATTGATACTATTCAAGAAAATAATAATTGGAGATAAGAAACCAGCTATAAACATTAGTGTAGCAATCTTTGTTATTTTCAATGAAGTTTTACATTTTTCTATAGTTATGTTTTCTATTGCATCTCCGAGTTTATAATAATTTATCTTTTCTAATTGAATTTTTAGCGCTCCGGCAATTGCCGCCATCGGTATTCCCGCATTCAAACTCTCTGTCTTTTTTCCATCTCTTTTACACATTGTAATGGAGTTTCTCCAGTCTTGTTTAAGGATCAAGGATGACGTGACTAAAAAAATTATTGATACTCGTGCGGGTAATAGATTCATCATTGTATCCATCTTTGCCGACATCCATCCTATGTCTTTATAATAGCTGTCTTTGTAGCCTATCATTGAATCGAGAGTGTTTACAACCCTGAACATGGTTGCACCCGGAATATTTAAAATTCCAAAATAAAGCAAAGGGGATAAAATACCATCCACAAAACTTTCAGCTACACACTCTATACAGGCAGACAATATCTTTTCTTCAGACAGTGTTTTTGTATCCCTGCTAACAATTTTTGATAAATCCAAACGAGCTCCCTCGATATCTTTTCTCTCAATATCTTTTAAGATGTCATTGATGTGCTTATCCATCGATTTTATTGAAAACATTGATTTTAGTATAAAAGTGGATAGAATGGTAAATGCTATTATCCCTAATGAATGCAATGATGATGCTGATACCAGATAAGATAGTATTCCTATTGTGGATGTCAAAGATATGGCCAAAATAGATCCCTGAATTTTTTCATTTAACACACCATGTGCTTTGTTGTTTCCTTTTTTTTTTATTTGACCCGTGAAAAAGCTTATGGTTTTTCCAATCCAAACAACTGGATGAATACGGTTTGGTGGCTCTCCAATTAAATAATCAAAAGAAACCGAAAAACAAATTATTGAAATAATTATTTCTTGTAACGGGTATTGTATCATTTATTATTCTATTTCATTTCATAATATCTCTTAAGATATATTCGATATTTATTGTAGATTCTATTACTTTGGAAACTTTGTCAATTTCTATGCTTATTGCCTCCGAGTTTTTATTGCGGTTTGCGATATTTCCTTTTTTTTGACCGTCGAGTGTATCTTCTTCGGGAACGTGGTGGTTAATTTTAGGGACAATACCCAAAATCGGCTTTTTGGTTTCTGATTCAATTCTCCTTATTGCGGGCATTAGAAT
>JBBJMN010000003.1:0-51743 GCA_037720485.1 Candidatus Nitrosocosmicus sp. | reverse complement strand
CACACTTTAGCAGTGATCATAACAAGCTATAATCCTGTCGAATTTTGGGATAGGCTCTAAAAAAATCATAATTTATGTAACAAATATCAAGCATTAATCTGCATAGGTTACAAACGAAAATCCAGACAATGAAAACCAAAATAGAGTTAATTTAATGTGTTTTATGCACACATTAATTATGTGGGCACATGTTTTGCAATAATGGGAATGGTCACAAAGATTCTGCTTTAGTTGAGATGGGGACAAAGATTGTCGTGGAATTACACATTAAGCAAGATGTTGATCATTTATGTGAGTTGAAAGGGTCCGCAAGGTTGTTTTTGATAAAATAGATTACGGAAATGCCTATGAGTTATTTGATATGCCCATCTAGGAAGTAGATACAAATCGGATATGCCAACAGTTAACAGTCAAAAATCCCATTAGCAAAGGCAACCTTATGAAGGAAAAGAAAAAAGAGCGGTAATTTAAAGATAGTTTTGCCATGGTAAAACAGGATACATGAATTTTTTAATTATCGTCTACATCTGCTTATGACGTTATTGTAATTCAGTTCTAATGATATTTTTTTACTTTTATTGTTTGCTTTGTCATTTTTTTTTAATTATTACTAATTTAAGGATTTAAAATCATTGCGAGTGTAATCAACCGATCATAAAAGTTGACTCGCAAAATTTGTATTTTAAAAGTAAAAAATTCTGATAATAATTGCTGGCATTGATGACACGAAAAAAACAACTAATTAAAGTTGTTTAGTAAATTCTAACGTTCAGGCAATTTGGGAATATTTTGAAGAATGCAGGCAGGACGCCGACTGGTTCACCATCTAAGGTAACAATAACATTTTTGTCTCCTGTCGTAACAATAGATACATTCTTTGATTGGGTATAGTAAATGTTGTTTCCGCTAACTCCCCCCTCTCCTTCGTCTTCTGGCTTGGATTGATCTTCTAGTTTCAAGTTAATGATCTCATTTACAATCACAAAACCATCTGAATTTCTTATTATGACGATATCAAGCAAACCGTCGTCAACACTGGCATTTGTTGCAGCTTGAACCCCCCCTCCGAGAAACTTGCCGTTAGCTATAACACCCATAGTCATTTTGGTGATGATTTTATCATCAATACCCCTTTCTTTGTTTAGGCCAATTGTTATTTCGCAAATATCACTTTTAAAAGTTGGCACTGTAGTGATTAACCCCGCTATTGTGGATAGTAGTCTGTTGTTAACTAAATTTCTGACACCTTTTGCTTTACTTATGATTTCTGCGCCGATACCTATCTCTGCTGCATTAAGAAAAACCCTCATCACATTTTTAGAAGAATTTTCGGGTTCGGTTACTAGTGCAGATATAACATCTATTTTTTTGAAGGTTTTACAATTGCCCAAAGTTGAGCAGCATTCTTTAAAATCATTTGGCAAATTAAGGGACTGTATCAAAACATTCCTTGTTCCACTGGGCAACACAGTCATTATTGCTTCTGGATTTATAGGTTTTAGTGGCATTAGCGACAGATAAGCATTATTGTCGTCTTGAATTTTGGTATTAAAGTCATAGCTCACCTCATTGTTTTCCTCAAAAAATCCATTTGCTACCTCGTTTATCACCCCATCACCACCAATAGGTATGATGTTCTTAAAGCCGTTTCTCAAATATACTCTTGATAGTTCTGTTCCATCACCACTTTTTTTTGTAAATGCAACCTCCATATCCGTTCCAAATGATTCACAAAGTGTTTGGTAAATGGAATCCCAGTTTTTGCCGGTTAGACCGCTATTTGAATTCGGATTAACTATTAAAACAGTGTCTTTATTTGTCATTTTGACTTACCATCTGGTTTTTCTGTAGTTTGATTTGAGTGGTAAATGTTCTTTTTATCATCGTTAATGTTTACTTTTTGAATGTTTTAAAATCTATATATACATTTTAATATGGAGAAACTGCAAACATCGTCTTCATATTTATAAAATTTACATCACATTACACAATCCACAGTAAATATAAAAGATAATAATTCATTTTAACAATAGTTTTGAATGATTAATATAAAAAGGAAATAAGATATGGTGCTTCTGCAAAAATATCGTATAATCCTAATTAGCATATATAGTGCATATCGCCGTTCCTACGAATATCGCTATCAAAAGGATTGTTATAAGAATTTTATTTAACCTTAAATATATTTTCTAATTTCATAATGTTTGGAGTTACAAAAAAATGATGGTGACAAATTGATGGGTTTTGGTCGTTATATCACCAACCTGCGGTTCATAAATTAACATTAACTCAGAGTACGGGACTTGGGCCTTTATGTCCTGAATTCTGGTTTAATGCTAGGTTCTGTTTTCAGGAAATGCCTCATCATTGAGTGCATGGACAGGTTCGCCCGTAGGGAGTGGGCTGTCTTTGTTGACCTCATACCTGTTGATTTCAGGATAATCCATATTTAATATAACATTCATACCAACTTGGTAAATGACACTTTTTGGCACATCATACCTTTTATTGTATTGACCAAAAATTACAATTTTATCATTTGTTTCTTTGAAAACATGACCAACATCATCCTCATTTTTCGCCCTAACCCCTTTGTTAAATAGGGATCTGGGGTACCTCCCTTCATAGCTTGCCAAATCAGTAACCGAATCATGATCTTCCCATGGATCTTTTCTACTTGTAGGCAAAGGAGCGTTTCTAGGGACTGAATATTTCTCTAGGTCGGAATACTTGAGACCCAATAAAACGTTTGCACCAACCTGTTGGATCTCTTTTACTGGCACATCATACCTTTCATTTTTTTCTCCAAATATAATGATTTTATCTGATGTTTCTCGTGCAACAAAGCCAACATTTGGCTCATCAAGGGCCTTTACACCTTTGTTAAAGTATCTTCCAGATGTCATTGTAGTAATAATCAAATAGAAATTATTAACCTTTTACAATCAGTTGTTAGATAGTGTTGGAGTTTATTCAATGTTGTATTATCATGCTACAATCACCTAAAGTACAATTGGCGCGATAGACTCTGAAACAGATTTTATACTTTGGTTTATTGTCTTTCATTTACTATATCATTTTTTTAATTTGAAAGATTGTGCGTAATTTACCATTTTAAAATAAAAAGCATAAGCCATAAATCGATAAAAACCTAATTGATTCAAAGACAAATAGACTTAAAAATAAATCGGCTATACCTCCATTAATGATTAAAGGTAAAATTGCCCTGATTACTGGTGCTAGTAGTGGTATAGGGTATTCAACTGCGATAGCACTTGCTAAAGAAGGAGTTAAAATTGTAGCAGGGGCAAGGAGAATCGAAAGACTAAATGAATTGAAAAGCACAATAGAAAACCTGGGTGGCGAGATAACCGTTCTGAAACTTGATGTCGCCCAAAAAGAAGATTGTTTTGATTTTGCAAGAATCTCTCTTGAAAAATATGGTAATATCGATATCTTAATTAATAATGCCGGAATAATGCCACTGAGTTTCATCAAAAACCAAAAAATAGATGAATGGGACAGAATGGTTGATGTAAACATAAAAGGCGTTCTCTATTGCACAGCTGCAGTAATACCGCACATGGCAAAAAATAAATCAGGCCATATTGTAAATATGTCTTCAACAGCCGGAAGAATTGTTTTTCCCGCTGGAAGTGTTTATTGTGCAACAAAGCATGCCATTACCGCATTCAGTGAGGGAATTCGCCAAGAGTTTAGCATACGGTCTAACATTAGGGTTACCTGTATTGAGCCTGGCGTTGTAGCAACGGAACTAACTGAAACTATTACCGATACCTCACTAAATGCTTTCATTGAAAATGTGAAAAAGATGGAGCCTTTACAAGCAGATGACATTGCAAACTGCATTATTTACGCTTTGCAAACACCTAACCACGTAAATGTAAATGAGATTTTGTTGAGACCGGTCCAACAGGACAGATAACAGTTAAACAATTCTCTTCCACTATTGTAAAAGAAAATCATCATTTACATCTCAACAATTATTTTGCTCATTTTAAATAATTGACAGGCATACTGATACTATTGCATTATTGGATTGGTTCAATAAATAATCCTCAAACATATTACAGAGATTACTTTAAGAAATTTGACATTATATCCGATAACATAAAGATTAATCGAGAGTATAAAAACGACATACCCGATAAATCATGGATGTTATATCTGCTAGAAGTATTCAATCAACAAAACATTGCGGTTGAGTTAAACCTCATTTGTCAGTTTGACAATCAGAATTATTTTGAAGCAATATTTGGTGGTTACAATAGATACCGATTTACAAAAGTTCTTCCTGAGATAGGGCACAATTATTTGAGGCAAATTAGGTTCAGTAAGTCGCAATCATCAATTGAATACTATTTAAAAAATTTAAATAATGAAACTGATGAGATGTTTATTCTGAACTCGAGTAATAATCCATCATTTTCTTACCAATTTTCAAACTGTTTTACCGGTGTCGAATGGTGGAATAAAATTGCAAATAGGACATATCCAATAAGATTTGATGTAGAAATCTCAAATCTGCTGTATGGCTATAATGACAATGATGATGATCCCGAGTCAGTTATGTTTTTCCCTGTTAACTCATTGATTTCAAACAAAGATGGTCAATCCTCTTCTTATCCTATAAGTTTTGATAATAAGGGAAAGAAAAATGGGTGTTTTTGTTATAATGCAGTGTTCGGATCATGCGTAAATGGACTTGACATCACCTTGTCGGATTGACAGTTCTCCAATTTTCTATAGCTGTCGCTCGGAATTTTTAGTTCTTCAAACAGGTCCGGATGAAGTATCTTTGCCAATATTTCTATTCCGGTAACTATTCTCGGGCCTGGTTTGCTAAAATATGAATTTGCATTTACCACATATGTTTTCTCCATCTCTACAGCTTTTAGAGAATTCCACTTTTTATCTTTATTCAAATCCGTTGCTTCCTTGAATGTTTTATCTAGGTCAAAACCACACGGCATAAAGATAATTTTATCTGGGTCAAAATTTACAACATCATCTATTAAAACGATTTTAGACAAATCTCCTGTTTTCCCTATTCCGTTAATTCCATCAACAAGTTCAACCATTTGGGGCACCCAGTGACCTGCTATGTAAAAAGGAGACACCCATTCCAGACAAATGATTTTTTGTTTTTCAACTTTATTTCCCATATGACTGTTTTTCAACTTTTGCTTAACCCGATCAATTCTCTTGGCTAATCTGTTTACTAGATGTTGAGCTTTTTCAATATTGCCTGTTTCTTGACCTATAAGGATTATGCTTTCGAAAACGTCGCAAATATTTTTAGGGTTTAGTTCAAGGTTTCTTGGCTCGTACCCTAAAAAAGAAATCACCTGTTGGATTTCCCTGCTAAAAGGAGCGCAAACTTCACAAAGATTTTGGCTTATTATTAAATCAGGCTTTATTTCTTTAACTTTTTCAGAGTCTATGATAAATATTGGCTTATTATTGCTAGACAAATCTCTTATTTTTTTATCTATTTCACTACTGTTTAGACTATTAGCATCAAATGACGGATAAATGATTTGGGGTTTGCTTGATGCTTTGATTGGATATGTGCATTCATGTGTAACGCCTTTTAACGCATCGTCAAGGCCTATCTCAAATAATATTTCCGTTGCGCTAGGCAGAAAGGAGATTATTTTATTGTATTTCAATAGGCATGTTCACTTGATATTTCTTTAGTTTTATTGTCTATAAAGTTTGATTTGGCATTATAATTAGCGATATTGCAATGGTGAATTCTATTTGCATTGTTAAGGACCATCAAAGATTTGAAAAAGCAGGGAAACCATTTAACTTAATTTATTTGATCATTTTTCTACCTCTAATACCCATTAGATAATATTTCATAGTTTTTGATTTATCTTGAATTCGCCAACTTTTTCAATAAATTTTTTTCCGTGGTATTAGCTTAACTTTAGTAATTATAATTGGTTTCAAGATAACCGCGGTTTGATCAATTTAAGAACAACATAAGGAGTAAAATGGTGTTGGTTGATTGATTGGAATAACCACATCGACAGCGGAAAAATAGCGGATCAGACGGCAATAACACGATCTGAAAGTATTGCAAAATGAAATCCTATGTTTACCGAATCAACACATTAACAAATTGTTTTTTCGTTAAAACAACAAAAAAAACAATGTCGCAGTATACTTTTGCCCATCAAAAATTATATCCATTGCTTATTTTAAAAAATAGCCATAAATAAGCAAAAATAATATTAAATTATAGCAAGTGCATCTAATATTAAATATATGACTGTCGAGGATTTCACCAGTTATGCCACAAATAAACAAATCTCTAGACCCCCTTTGAATCTATTGTTTAATCCTTCACTTATAGACAGACAGGATGTATGGAAAATTGATGTAGTGAAACTTTTAGAAATGCTATTGGCGATACTTAAAGCATCTGGAAACAATGATCTTCGGGTTTGTGGGGTTGCTATTCTTACATCTGCATTAATTCACAGGTTAAAGGTAGAATCGATTTTTAAACTTGACAAAATAGCTAATCAAAAGGAGACTAGGGATAACAAGAGTAAAAATAATGATAAAAAAACGCCTGTTCCAGAACTTGAAAGCATATCATTACCTTTTCGTAAAGAGACTTTGTATCCCGCATCACTTGAAGAGTTATTGCTGATTTTGGAAAATATGATTACAGAACTATCAAATCCAACTGCAAGAAAAAATCAAATAGAGTTAGAGCCTGTTCAAACATTTGATTTTCAAGAATATTTAATCAAATTTGAAAAAGTGATAGAAGAGTATGAAATTAGGCTGTATGATGTATTAATTGCTGATAAAGAGATACTTTTTAATAGTTTTGTAAAAGAGATGGACAGTTTGGAAATTGCACGATACTTTATAGCGATGCTATATTTGGCAATGAAGGGAAAAGTTGGCATTTCATATGATAAACCAAAGGAATCACAAATCAATGGACATGCTACAGAGGGTTCAGTTTCAATTGATGGCTCCAGCTTCAGAAGCATTGAAAATTCGGAATTTATCAAAATAACGGTTATAGATAGTTAGATTTATTGAATTGGCAAAATTACCTCATGATGAAACTATAGCCAGGGTAGAAGCAGCCTTGTATGCTGCGGGGCGGCCATTGACACTTGACGAATTGACAAAAGCTTCAGGGATAGATTCAAGGGAGAAAATAAAAAAGATTCTAAATGAATTGATAAACAAAACAAAAGTTATTTTTAAAGCTATAGAGATTGCAAAACTGGATGATGGTACATATGTTTTTCAGTTAAAACCAAACTATTCACCAATAGTAAAAAAATTCGCTTCAAAACCTCAAATATCAAATTCAGTACTGAAAACACTATCTTACATCACGTATGAACAACCAGTTACATCCAAAAGACTGGTGGAAATAAGAGGTTCAAAGGTTTATTCTCATCTAAAAGAATTAGAGCAATTGGAATTTATCATTTCAAAGAGTGCAGGAAGGATAAAAATCTATACAACAACAACAAAATTTCAAAATTATTTTGGCATAAATGATTTAAAGTCCTTAAAAAATTCTTTGTTGTCAACACAGCCCAGAAAATTACCTGATGGTAAAAAGTAGGTAGATTGTATTTGAAAATGGTATTGTCAAACAGTGTAATTTAGCTTGACTAACTAGAAATGTATTTTGTCATCTCAGAACCAAGTGAGATTCAAACAACACCAAAGAAAAACACTTAATTATCGTTTTAGTGGTTTTTTATTATGCGTAAATCCATAGAGAATTTGGGCGGCCGAAAATTTACCGGTGGGCGAATAATTCCAAATAGAATTCGAAGAAAAGCCGAAATAGATAGATATCCTAATGAGGCAGTTTCAGGACCTACAAAAAATATAGTAAGGCGGGTGAGAGGAAACAATATCAAAATTGCATTTAAAACATCAGATCATGCGAATGTGACAGATCAGGACAGCAAAAAAACTCAAAAATTAAGAATCATTCGAGTTACAAAAAACCCAGCAAATAAAGATTATGAGAGAAGGGGTGTTATTACTAAAGGCGCAATGTTGGAAACTGAAATAGGAATTGCTAGAGTTATTTCACGTCCAGGTCAGGATGGAGTTATCAATGCAGTTTTGGTAAAGCAATAGCATAATCATCCATAGCTTTAGAAAGATAAGGGAAAGAATAAGAATTTATTAAATGAATGACAATTTACTTTATTGGTAAAAATAGGGATCACCGTTTTTCCAGGAAGCAATTGTGATCGTGATGTCTATAGCATACTTAAAACAAAGTTAAATTGCAATACCATCTATATTGAAGATAAAAACAAAATAAAAAATTTTGATGCAATTATCATTCCAGGCGGTTTTACCTATGGGGACAGATTAAGGGCAGGGGCAATTGCCGCTCACAGCCCACTGATGGATAAAATAAAAGAATTGGCTGAGAATGGGGTCCCAATCTTAGGTATTTGTAATGGTTTCCAAATTTTGGTTGAATCGGGGTTGCTGCCAGGAGCCCTAATACATAATAAAAATCTAAAGTTCATCTGTCGGTGGATTGATGTTATAGTTACCAACAATAAAACTCCGTTTACAAATCTATATGAGAGATATCAAAAGATATCAATTCCCATAGCTCATGGAGAAGGGCAATACTTTATTGATAAACAAACATATACACAAGTAAAAAACAACAACCAAATAATCATGAAATATGATGAAAGAGATAACCCAAATGGCTCAACAGATAATATAGCTGCTATATGTAATTTAAAAGGAAACGTAATGGGAATGATGCCTCATCCTGAACGAGCGGGTGATGGTGATCTAACACCGCACGGTGTTTCAACAAATGCAATATACATCTTTAAATCATTAATTAAATATGTTAACAGAAATTAGTGCCGGATAAAGAAATGGCAATTTTAAACGAATTTGAATACAATTATTTAAAAAAGAGTTTAAATCGAAAGCCAAATGAATTAGAGCAAAATATTATAAATGCTGAGTGGTCTGAGCACTGTTCTTACAAATCCTCAAAGATACACATTAGAAAATTACCCACTGATGGTGATAGAATAATCAAGGGTACTGGTTTTGACGCTGGTGTTTTGGATGTAGGAGACGGTTATGTTGTTACAGTTCACATAGAGAGTCACAACCACCCTTCGGCGGTAGAACCATACGGCGGTGCAGCCACAGGAGTCGGCGGCGTACTAAGGGATATCCTCTCTATGGGAACACGGCCTATCGCTTTGTTAAACGCTTTGAGGTTTGGGGATATTGACAGCAAGAATATTTCATTAAACAAAAAAAACCAATGGTTGTTGAAAAACGTTGTCAAAGGGATAGCAGATTATGGAAACTGTATGGGGGTCCCGACTGTAGGTGGTGAGGTCGAATTTGACAGTTCTTTTGATAATTATTGTTTAGTCGATGTTGCATCCATAGGTCATGGAAAATTGAATAATCTTGTCAAAAACAAGGTAAAAAAGGGCGATATCATAATTTTAGCCGGGAATTCCACAGGCAAGGATGGTATCAACGGGGCGTCTTTTGCCTCATCAAGTTTGGATGAAGAAAACCGTTCAGCCGTCCAAATCCCAGACCCATTTTTAGAAAAAATTCTTCAGGAGTGTACTCTTGAAGCCATAGAAAAAAAATGCGTAAATGCCATGAAGGACCTTGGTGGCGGAGGGTTATCATGTTGCTTATCTGAAACTGCAGACAACCTGAATAAGGGATTTGAAATTGAGTTATCAAATATACATTTGAAACAAAAAGACATGGACGATAGTGAAATAATGATTTCTGAATCACAGGAAAGGATGTTACTTATTACAAGTAATAAAAAGAAAACAAAACTATTTAATTTATTTGAAAAATATGGCATAAAATTCTCTGTTATCGGAAAAGTCACTAATGACAAAAATGTACTAATAAAAAAAAATGGCCAGGTCCTAGCAACAATGCCTGCCAAGTTAATTGCCCATGCCCCTTTGTTGGACAGGCCATCAAAGGAACCAAATTATCTGGACAATATAAATAAACTATTTAAAGAACCAAATATTCCAAAAGATTTCAATAGTTTAATATTTTCAATGATATCAAATCCAAATATTTGCAGCAAAAAATGGATTTACCAGCAATTTGATCATGAGGTAGGTATAAGAACTGTATTAAAGCCTGGATTTTCCGACAGTTCGGTCCTAAAATTAGATAATGGGAAATTCATCACGTTTAATCTCGATGGCAACTCAAAACAGTGTTATCTTGATCCCTATGAAGGCACGTTAGGTTGTCTTGCTGAGTCGGTTCGCAATACAGTCTCTGTTGGTGCCACTCCAATAGGTATTGTGGATCATCTGCAATTTGGCAATCCAGAAAATGAGCAAATATTTTGGACTTTTTTGGAGAGCATAAGAGCTATTAGGGATTTCTGTACATTTATGAAAATTCCGGTGGTTGGAGGAAAGGTGAGCCTTTACAACGAAACCAAAAGCGGCGGTATTAAACCATCTCCTGTAATTGGCGCACTTGGCCTGATAGGGAATAAAAGTTTGGTCAGATCACCAATATCTGAGGCTTGTGAAAGGATTTTCATTATGGGTATGACATATGACGAACTAGGTGGTTCTGAATATTACGAATATTATCATAAATCTATTGGCGGAATAGTGCCAAAAGTAAATCTAGGCAACCACAAAAAAATTGTAGAATTCGTCAAAACGATGGTTAAAACAAATCTGGTTTCTGCAATCCACGATTGCTCTAAGGGGGGATTGATTATCTCATTGCTGGAAATTTCAATTCAAAGTAATCTGGGTTTTGTTGTTGACATATGCAAAATACCTACATCCTGTACAAGATTGGATTATACACTGTTTTCAGAGAGTCATGGCAGGTTTATCTTCTCGACCAAAAATCCTGAAAAGGTAAAAGATTTTCTGATGCAAAGGAAAATACCATTTGCCGATATGGGTGTTGTTACAAGTGAAAAAAAATGCATCCTAAAATTTGACAATAAAACAATAGTGGATTTGCTACTATCGGATATAATCCAAAGGTATGATAGCTCCCTATTAGCCATTTTGGAAAAAAAAGCCCCATAGTCAGATGATTTATTGATGTTATCAATCATTCTCCAGAAATTAAAAACTAAATAAACGGTAAGACGGATATATCTTGTTCTAATGGTCCATGAAAATTGTGGAGTTGTGGGTATTTTTTCACTTGGTGGATACAATGTGATTCCTTATTTGATAGATTGTCTAAGGTCCCTGCAACATAGGGGGCAAGAGTCGTGGGGCATAGCAGTTCCTAACAGGGTGCCTTTCAAAAAGACCGGCTTGATATCAAAATCAGCTAATGAATTTGGAAAAATAGTTGAGAAATATTCCTCAAATATTGCTATAGGGCATGTGCGTTACTCCACATCAGGTTTTAGTTCCTTAGAGAATGCACAGCCGCTAAAAGTCAAGGATTTGTGTGTTGCTCACAATGGAACAATATCCAATGCAGAGCAATTATCTAATATGGTGGGCGGTTGCACATTTTCACCCCAGACTATGACCGATACCTTAGTTGCATCTAAAAGACTCGTTGGTCATTTAAAGAATAATGGCGACATGGCAAAGGCTATGAATATCCTCAAAAACGAAATGGTTGGTTCATATTGTTTTACTTTCCTATCAGATAGCAACACAATATATGCAGCAAGAGACCCTACCGGTTTTCGCCCTCTTGTACTTGGATATCATAAAGATACCCAAACCTATGTGGTTGCCTCCGAATCATGTGCGTTATCCTCGATAGGGGCCATTCTATTAAGGGATGTTGAACCGGGAGAGCTTTTAAAAATAGACAAAAACGGCATATCCTCTGAAAGGTTTTCTGAACAGAGTCAGCATGCTCATTGTTCTTTTGAATTTACATATTTTGCTCATCCATGCTCCATAATGGAGGGAATTAATATTTATATGGCAAGAAAAAGGATTGGCGAGTATTTAGCAATAAAATATCCTGTAGAGGATGCCGATGTAGTGATTCCGGTACCAGATTCATCCAGACCTGCAGCTTTAGGTTTTTCATTAAAATTGGGTCTGCCGTTTGAAGAGGGTTTATTAAAAAACAGATATAGCAAAAAGGGCTCGATGAGAAGTTTTATTGAACCCTATGCCGAAGATAGGAAAGAAATCAACCAAAGCATATTACCCATAAAAGAGTTAATCTACAATAAGCACGTGATAATAGTTGATGATAGTATTGTTCGAGGCACTAGCTCTGAATCCATAATAAAATCGATCAAGAATGCCGGCGCTCGCAAAATTACCATGGTGATAACCTTTCCACCTATAAGATACCCCTGTTATGCCGGGATAGATTTTCCATCCCAAGAGGAACTTTTAGCGTTTCAGCATGCAAAAAACGAAACATCTAGTGAAAAGATAGGTAGCAACATAGCTAAAAAGATAGGTGCAAATAAAGTGATTTACAACGATACTGAAAATTTGGCACTAGGAATAGGATTGAAAAAAGATGAGCTATGTTTTTCATGCTCCACAGGAAATTATTCATCACTTGGTATAAAGCCCAATTTTAAAACAAAATACCAAATAAAAGATCAAATTTTGAGAAATTAGCATTTAAAATTTAAATCCCGTCGATCTGTATGATTAGTGTGTTGAGTTTAGAAAGTTTAAGAGATAAAGCGTTCTTTCAGAATTCCATTGATGTCTGGATAATGCTATGTGAAGAAAAAAAATGGGAGTATTCTGAAATAAAGAATTATTTGAAATTTATTGATCATTTGTTTTCAAATAGTATTAAAATTCAACGGTTTCCTCTTTGTATAAAAGAATCTGGAGGCATGTTTGAACGTGGGAAGGATAAAACAGCTTTTCTGGAAAATCTATCCAAAATCCAAACAGACAATGCTTCTGCATTTACGATAAAATTAACTGAGAGCAATATCTCTAAAATTAGAAGTTTTGAGATCGATTGATTCCGCAAATAAAATTCACCGATTTTTAGATGACCAATGCGTTGAATCCTGAAATCTCCATTTCAAATAATCTTCAATAATCATTTTATGGTCAAAAGCATAGGTGTTGTTTTCAATTTCATTTAGGTTTATCCAGCACATTTCACCTGTATTGTCTCCATCTTTGCCTTTTGCATTATCCATAATCAAACAAACAAAAACAGTACTTATGATATGACCACGTGGGTCCCTGTCAGGATCGGAATATACCCCCAGTATTTCCAATGGCTCAATGTTCAGAAAGGTTTTCTCTTTGACTTCTCTCCTTAGAGCATCCTCAATCCTTTCACCATAGTTAACAATCCCTCCCGGCAATGACAGGTAGTTTTTGAAAGGATCGTTTGTTCTTTTTACAAATAGTATTTGATTTCTTTCATTATGAATAATTGCATCAATTGTTGGAATTGGATTCCTGTGTTTTTTTTCTGACATCATTATTTCAACAAAATTCTTAGCATATGTTCAAAAATGATTGAATCCTGGGATAGACAACAGCCATTTGCATAAACAATTAGCGTGGAAAAAAATCTTTGAGTTCTTTTTTCGAGATATCATCAACCCATAGAAATTTTCTTTGCAGTGTGGAAGTGTATATTTTTGTCCATTGCAAATCCATGTAATTCATCCACGCTTTGAAAACCCTCGGATCAATGTAGTTTCTTAAGGAAGTTCCCAGATTATATTCTCTAGTTTCCTTATGCAATTTTAGTTGAGATTCTAGTTTTTCCAGCCTCTCCTCCATTTTTATTTTTTGTTTCTCGGATTTCCATTTCTTTGATGCAATGTCTTTTTTTAATGACTGTATTGCAATATTTTTATTTTTTATGGATAGTTCAAATTTTTCCAAAGAAATCTTATTTGCAGGGTTTTTAGGATCTATGCCTTTTTTGTGATTGCAGGTTATAGCTGCCTGTAGATTTGCAAATTTTGCAATATAGATTTTTTTTGACTCTGGAGACAAAGGATCAGCCTTGAGTGGCGGGTTCTTCAGAACATGCTTTACTACTTTTGTGGCAATATATGTTCTGAAAACTTTGGCTGTAAGACCGGGAACATTTTTGGGATCGATATTGCGTAAAAATTGGTTTACTTTCATAGAATTGATGTTATCAAAAATAGGATCAGCGTTTGATTTGTTTTTCATAAATAGCTTCAAATTGCTGTACAGTGTTTCCACGTCTTTGGAATCAATTTTAAGGTTTTTTTGCCAAGGTACGCTATCCTTGCCCAAAAAATTAAACTGAACTATATTTCTCCCATTTTTATCATTTATAAACTGAATGTGTTCGATTCTTAAGGTTGATGCTCCAACAGTATCAGATTCATCTGGATCTTTTTCATCACCTACTCGCATGGCTAACTCGAATATGAGATAACAGACTGTAGCTATCCTTTTTTGATTGATATCCTTTGATGACATTCTTTTTATTATTTCATTTTGAATTTTAACGATATATTTTTCCAAGTTTTTTGCCTTATCGTATTTTGCCTTATCATAGTTTTGCCTTATCAGGGAAGAATCATGCAGCCAAACATATTTTCTTTTTCCAGTAAGAGTTTCAATCCAGGATGCTAACCAGGTTGAGCTATGATCATGGACAATGTTTTGCCAAGATCCCTCTGGAACGGGGGCATCCTCACCTAAATTTAAAATGACATCCCTAGGATAAACACGTGGTTTCCATCTACCCCTTAGAGGGTGCTGTCCCCTTCCCATAAATAACCCCGGTGGTTCCACAAGCCAATTTGCAACATCTACCTCAATTCCATCAATAATTGCTTTTCCGTAAAAATTCCTTACCTTTTGCTTTTCATTTTTATTTTCGATGATTATTTTTTTTCTTTCTTCTGGTGACAAATTCCTTAGCCTCTCTTTTTCCTTTTCCTTTTCCTTTTTTTCATTCTCAACATACACAAAAAAATGATTGAAATCTATTTGCTCAATTGATGTAAGAGCATTACCATATTCTTTTGGAAGAAATCTTTTAAAATCATTTAGGAAATTTCTTTGAAATATTAAATCATTTACATAATGGGTATCTTTCTTTTTTGCCCAAGAATAGATAAGTTCTTCTTGCTCCCTATTTAACAAAAAATTTTCCCCGCTTATCTTGCAATTTAGCCCTTTTAGCTGATATTCGGGTGGAAAGCAAACACCATTATGAATTAATGTGTTCCATTTGATTTTGTTGTTGTCATAGTTTAATGAATCTTTTCTTTCTCCAGATGTAATTGAAATTGATGATGGTGATGAGGAAGAAGCAGACATTTATTGTAAAAATTAATTGATATTAATATATAAAACTATTCTGATTTTTCCACAAAGTAAATTTAATCTATCGCCATTTATAAAAATAATACAATAAGAATAATAACTTTTTTATGGATTGAAATTGAACTAATTAAAAAGTCTTGTACAATAATATGCCTATAAAAATAGGTGAGATTGAATTGGAAAATCCGATTATCATTGCATCTGGGATCTTAGGATTGTCTCAAAGCATCTTCAATATGTTGTATCGGATGGGTGCTGGTGCGATTGTCAGCAAGTCAATAAGCCGTTTTCCCAGAGAAGGTTACATAAACCCAACTATCACAACAATCAAAGGAAACAGTTACATAAATGCAGTGGGATTGGCAAACCCTGGCCTGGAATCCTTCACAAAAGAAATTTCTACTAATAATGTTCCTTTGATTGTTAGCATAGTGGGTTCAACTATTCAGGATTTTAATGAGATGGTGAACAAATTAAAAACGCTAAATATTTTAGGTTTTGAATTAAATCTATCATGCCCTCATGTTGAAAAAATGGGTATGGAGATAGGGGATGATCCAAAAGCAGTTTACGATATTGTCTGGAATATAAAAAATAATTCTGACAAACCATTGTTTGTAAAGGTCGGAATGGGAAATTCCAATATTATAAAAACTGCAAAGATTGCAGAAGAAGCGGGCGCTGATTGTATAACCGCAATAAACACAATACGTGCAATGAAAATTGATATAGAAACTGGCTACCCAATCCTAGAAAACAAAATAGGTGGTTTATCTGGAGCATCAATAAAGCCCATAGGGGTCAGATGTGTTTATGAACTGAAAAAGAATATAGGCATTCCCATTATTGGCTGTGGTGGCATTTTTTCCCATGAAGATGTTGTTGAGTATTTAATGGCAGGTGCATCTGCAGTACAAATTGGAAGCGTTTTAGGATTTGAAGGGTTGGATTCATTAGATAATATTTTAAAAGGACTGAATAATTACCTCAAAATAAAAAGATATACAAATGTTTCGGAAATTATTGGAATTGCCCATAGATCCTAGTTTCGTCGGAATTGTGACAATCAAATATACATCTCAAGACCGCATATAGTGAGCCCTTTTTTTAATGGCAAGTTAAGTTATTTACTAAACCCAGTCAGAAACCCAATTTTGAATATTGATTTGAGAAAAAAACATTGCTACAATTACAATTTAAAACACGGACAATACTGATTCGACCCGGCGATGGTACTTTAGAAATAAACGATATCCCTGGTTTTACTGAATGGTATTGTTTTGGAGGGTGTAAATAATCGTGAGGTGTTCCATATACAGGTGGTCCGCAGATTGGATAAAGAATAAATATTAGAGTAAAAATAGTTATATATGAGCGATACCGAAAGTATTGATTCAAGTTCACTTTTAAATAAACCTGTCGAATCAATTGTAAAAACCGATATTGAAATATTCGAAAGTGACAAACTGGTTAACGACGCAATTAAAACATTGCAGCATAAAAATTCTAGAAGTGTATTAGTCTCTCACAATAGGGAAATAATAGGGATTGTTACTAAATCAGATATTTTATTTAAGGTTATGTCTAAAGGGAAAAATCCATCCAAAATAAAACTTCGGGAAATAATGACCACCCCGATTATTGCTGTTAGCCCAAAGACATCAATTCAGGATGCAATTAACATAATGAATAAGAATAACATACGTCAGATAATCATAAGCAGCAATTCTAGCGTTATTGGAGTCTTGAGCAGAGAGACCATTTACGATAAAATTCATTTACTTAATACAAACATCACAACCAACCTAATTAGCGGTGGTCCTGTTTGCATCATAAATCCAAAGTCTATTGCGCTGACCAAGTCCCATGAAGATACACATGTATTGTCTTGTCCTTATTGTTCATCCCCTTTCGATACAAAAGAGTCATTATCAAAACATATAGATAGATTGCATTTGGGCTCTGGCGCTTTGGAAGGCGATCGGAGACGCCTTTATGAATAGAATATATAGTGCGTGTATTTTAGTTCAATTGCTTAAATAAATCAGAGCTGAGCTTGCCGGGGTAGCTCAGCCTGGTCAGAGCGTTCGACTCATAATCGAAAGGTCGCGGGCTCAAATCCCGCCTCCGGCATTTTAATATAGCATAAATAAACAAAATAACGTCTCCCTTTTTCCTATCGAACATTCACAATCATCAAATTTAATAGTTATCATAATTGGTAAATATAAATAAGGACTAGTTTAAATTTGACAATATCCCCCAACAAAAATACTACACATATATATTAATTGGCCACAAAAATATTGATTCTAATCTAGTCTGTCTTTTATTCAAATACAAAACCATATTATTAGTAGTATGTTATATAAATAATGATTTTCAGCATTGTCGGATGGAGTGTTTATAACAGCAACCGATACCGGTGTTGGAAAAACTCTTATATCAGCATCTTTGGCATGGAAATTATCACAACATGTAGATAAAATTTGTGTGATGAAGCCTTTTGCAACATCAGATAAAGTATTTTCCAAGAAATTGAATTCTAAAGACCTGTACTTGTTATCCAAATCAGTTAGATTGACCGAGGATCAAAGTTATCTAAATCCGTATTTTTATAAGTTACCAGCATCCCCATACATGGCAAGCAAAATATTAAAAGCAAACCCACCGAGCGTTATGGAAGCACTAAAAAAATTTTCATATTTGAAAAAGAAATACAACTTTATTATTGTTGAGGGGATAGGCGGGGTAATGGTCCCCATTAACCAAAAATATAATTTAGTTGATTTTATCAAGCTAACCAGGTTATCAGTAATTATAGTAACGACACCAGTGATAGGAACAATAAATCACACACTGCTGACAATTCAGAAATGTAAAGACCTCAATATACCCATAAAAGGGTTAATATTCAATAAAATGCCAGAAAAGCCCAACATAGTCATGAGATCAACTCCATCATTTATAGAACGATTAACAAAAATACCAGTTTTGGGAACTATACCACATTATAAAAACTTAAAATTCAATGCAAATACTTTTGAAAAGATATCAGATAAAATCAAGTATGCCATATGACAATTTTATGCATTGTTAATTTCTACTATATTTTCCCCAATTTTTTAACATATTGCTTATATGCATCCAAATAAGATTTTTTGTCCCCTATGTCGATGAATCCTTCGCTTTCCACGACGAAAGCCTTAACTTGTTTGTTTTGGCTAATGGATTCTCTTACCGCATCATCCATTCCAAAAGAAGTGGAGTCAGGTATAAAATCTAAAAAGCTTGGTTCAAATACATAGCACACCAATAGTAAATAACCCGGAGATTTCAGGCTGTTCCCTCCAATCAGTTACAAACGCATTGTTTTGATCATAGGATACGTCTATAAACCCATATTTTAACCGGGTTTTGTATTTGGCAAGAGCCATGGAAATATATGCATTGGAGTTGGTATGGTTATCAATCATCGCATCAAGTGGAAATTCATATATGGAGTCCCCGTATAGGCAGACAAAAGTATCGTTCAAGGAGCCGGCCGCTGTTTTTAACTGGCCCGCAGTAGCCAATGGTCTTTCGGATCTGGCATATTTTATCTCGATACCGAATCGAGAACCATCTTCAAAATAATCTTCTATGTTTCTGTGAAGATAGCTAACGCACAGTATTATTTGGTCTATTTTTCCTGAACTGGATAGCCATTCGACTAAATATTCCAATAATGGTTTATTGCCCAACGGCAACATGGGTTTTGGTATAAAAAAAGTATAGGGTTGTAATCTGGTACCAAGACCCGCTGCTAAAATCACCGCTTTCATAACAGTTTATAAAAAAATGGATGTTATTTAAAACATTAGTTGCTGTTTAATTTAGAAATAATAATTTTAACTTTATCGATTATTTCAAGTGGATCCTTACCGAAAATCAAAATCATTGGCTCCTTTCCATGATCGCCGTGGTGAAAAACAACTTCGGCATTGTGCAGTTTTTCCATCGCATTTTTAACGCCCCAACTTACTGTAAAGCCCTCTATACCTTTATTTTCAGGGTTTTCTTCATTTCTTGAATACCATGTACATACAAAATTTGCCTTACAAACACCCAAAATTTTTTTGTCGTTTTTGATGTTTATTGCCGAACGAAATAAATGGTTAAGCTGGTGTGCTGAGATTACAGCCCTAGAAACGTGATTTGATGCCCCAAACTCCACCACGTTCGGGCTTCTGATTTTGGTCCCAAAATTAGTAATTCTACCCACTATTCCCGCCACATCTTGCATATTCTTTGGGTTTTCCAATGAGTAAACAAAATTTGTTTTGGTCTCTGGAATCAAAAGATAAAAATCTTTTACTTCTTCCAAAATCTTTACGCAATTGTACAAAGAGGTAAATACTTTGTATCTTTGAGAATTCAAATATAAATTCATCATCGGGTTTGTTACTCCAATGCCCTTTCCAATATTAGCAATGTCATTCAAACCTTCCTTTACGAAGTCATTAGCCAAAAAAAAAGACACTTTGATACCATAACCTTTAGCCAAAAATGATGCCAAAGCGGATGAAAAATTGCATCCTGTTCCATGGGTCTCAGCAATTTCTAACCGGTCATTGTACAATTTTGTTATGTTGTCATTTTCTTTTTCTAACAGAACATCCAGAATTTTATGATTTCGATTTGAATCATGTCCGCCTTTTATTATTACATTGCTAGCCCCAAGTTTCTTTATTTTATATGCTGCCTCAATTCCTCTTTTTCGGTAGTTATTTTATCTCCGCTTAATATTTTGGCTTCGATCAAATTTGGCGTTATTACAAATGAAAGGGGAATTATTTTTGTTTTAAAATTGCCAATGGACGATTCCTTTAGAAGTCTAACCTTTGTTCCAGAAATTAATATTGGATCTAAAACTATGGGTATTTTTAGATGTTTTAGGGTATCATACACTATTTCAATAATTGAATCATCATACAACACCCCTATTTTGATAATGTCCGGTTTGATGTCTTCCAGTGTTGTTAATAATTGATTTTTAAAGAACTCCGGTGGTGTAATGAATACATCTGAAACAGTTTTTGTATTTTGAGCGGTAAGTATAGTTATCACAGTTGTGCAATAAATTCCTAATGCTGAAAACGTTTTAAGATCCGCCTGTATCCCGGCCCCGCCAGATGAATCACTTCCTGCGATGGTTAAAGCTTTTATCAATATAAATCGGCTTTGATTAAAATATGATTATAAACCTAATATCTGTTTTAATAGGCCTCTGTAATCGACTTTTTGTTTTGAGCTTCCAGGAGCGGGCAATTCAAAAATCAACGGAATGGGTTTTTTTGCCCTCAAGTCAGTTAGTTGAGATCTAATCTCCTGACCAAAATCATCACTTAAAAGGATTAAACCAATTTCACTATTGTTGCTATTTATTTTTACTTGTTCCAAGGCCTCTGATGGTGAATCTATTTGTATTCCAAAAACACCAGCTAATTGAAAACTAGTAATGAAAACACGACTGCCTATTGCAACTACCTTCAATTTTTATAGTTATCTCTTTGGTGGTCTTTTTTAATCTTTTGATAGTGAGGGTATAGATCGGTTCAATTAATTTTTTACCTTTTTTATTTTCTTTTAGTACATTTAAACCCTTTTAATTTATTGAGAATATCGGTAAGATATTACAAATCTTATATGAGTTTAGCCCAAAGGGTAATGATAACATAACTGTTAAATATCCTTCCTAATCCATTTTTTTTGAATATTATTGAGCAAACCGATGGATCTTGGTAGTCTGAAAGTTGGATCTTATATAATTATAGATGGAGAACCTTGTAGAATTGTTTCATATGATCACAGCAAACCGGGCAAGCATGGCTCGGCAAAAGCTAGAGTTGCAGCTATTGGGGTTTTTGATGGATCAAGACACAGTATGGTATCCCCAGTTTCTGCAAACGTTGAGGTTCCCCTTATAAATAAAAAAAGTGGGCAAATAATTTCTTTATCCGGTCAAACTCTGCAGATAATGGATCTGGAAACCTTTGAAGTATTCGAAACTTCTGCTGTAGACGAGGAAATCCGAGATAAAATAGCTCAAAGCAGCGAGGTAGAGTATTGGAAGGTTCTTGACAGAGTCAAAATAGTCCGGGTCAAAGGCTAACAACATAATATATACCATCATTTGCATTTTGCAAATAGACTCTGGAAAAAGGGTTTATTTTGCATTCATATCATCGGCAATTTCCGGCTTTATTTGCACTTGTAATACCCTGTCGATAAATTTCATAAATCTATTGTACTTTTGTGTATGTTTTCACAATTAATTGTTACACATACAGTTTTTATTATTATGTGGCTATTATTTAGATTGAATTTGTTTATCACATTTTCAATCAAAACACAAAAGGCTTGGAAATTAGATTTGCCCTTCCTGTTTATGTAACAAATTGCAAGCAACCAAATAACTATGGCAATCTAAATTCCACTTATTTATTTACCTTTCATTATCGAGATATTGAAACGGTTAACAACAGCATTGAGGCAAGATAAATAGAATCCAAATAAAGGCGTTGCAAATGCCATGTAGATCGCTTTTTTCAAGTTATCAAAGCAAAACATCTCATTTGAAATATTCAATATTTAGTATTGTTTATAATATCAATAGGCATTAAATATGATCAATTTAAATAATATTTGATTTTTATAATATTCAATTGCAACAACAATCAAAAATTAAGTTTGATGTAAAATTACCACTAATATTAATTCATACTCCATTTGGTTTAAAGTTTTTTGATAATATTGCACGTACAAGAGCTGCAAAATTCTATGCCAAATTCACTACATATTTGATGCCCCTGATAACCGCTCTGGCTTTATTTTTAATATTGGGCGCCATTATTACACTTTTTACAAGTGAAATCGTCCGTGAAGGTGCAAGAGGAATAGGTCCCCAATCTAATTTACTGATACCAGGTTTGAACCCTTACCTGCCAATAGCTGAGGGATGGATAGCTTTGGTGCTAACAATAATAGTTCATGAAGCAGGTCATGGCATAGTTGCAAGAGTACACGGGGTAAAAGTTGAATCCACGGGGATCGTATTGTTTTTGGGTTTACCTATTGGTGCTTTTGTAAATATTGAAAGAGATGAGCTTGATAAGATATCCATAAAACAAAAAAGTTCCATTATGACCGCCGGGCCTATGAGCAACATAATCTTGGCAGGTGTGTCTCTGTTCTTAATGTTTTTGATAACCTCTAGTTTAACCACAACTCAGCCAGCAAATCCAAATATCTTTGGAGTGTCAGTTACAAGCATAAATCAGAACTCACTTGCGGAATCTTTAGGATTAACAAAGGGCTCTACTATTCAACAAATCCAGAATAATGAGATTAAGACTCCATCGGACCTAAACGAAAATTTGGGTAGCAATTTGGGGAAAACTGTGTCAATTACATGGTTAAATGAGAACGGGGAAAAGGTTGTCAAGCAAACCACCCTACCAAAGGAAAGGGAGGCAGGTAAGGGGATATTAGGTGTTACAATTACCGAGGTTTCAGATCCAAAAAAAGTGTTAGATAACTACAATTCCTTGTTTATTTCAAACCCCCTTGCGTTGTTAGCGCCCCCGACAATGGCTCAGGGGTTTATTCCATTTTCAGCAATGATGCAGGAAAAATATGCATCCCCAGTATTTGGCTCGTTTTTTCCAATGCCTGCAAACCTCTTTTTTTGGTTATGGTTTATCAACTTTAATGTTGCGATATTCAATGCCTTGCCTATAGGCCCATTGGATGGAGGCCAATTGTATAACACCATAATCGATAAAAAAACAGAGAAAAGAAAGGGCATTCTAAGACATTCATCAAAAATCCTTACATACGGCATGATTGTGATTGTAGCATTAGCATTTGTAGTACCATGGTTGATGCGATAGAATTAGTTTTTATTGACTACAAAACTTTTGCCATAATCAGAATAAGCAAAATAGTTTTTTTTATTTTTTATAAATGGTTCCTGCGGGAATCATAGTGTTTGGTGGTATTTTCCTACCTGGCATAATAATTACAGCCGCGCCTATAGAACAGTTGTTTGAAACTACGGCGCCAAAATGGTCTCTTCCGGTGCCCATTAATTTCCCATCAACCCTGAATTGAATATTTTTGCGTGTCAGTAAAACATTTGCAGTCCCAGAATATCCACCAAACCAGACGTTTTTTCCTATTAAGCTATCCAAAATGACATTATGGTGTGATATTTTTGCATTTCCTGCAAAGTATGATTTTCCGATTTCGCAGTTAAATCCGATGCTAGTATTATGTTCAAGTATACTATTTCTTATTAAGGAACCCATTCCTATATGGCTTCCTTTTCCGATATAAGCAGGACCTTTGATTTTGACAAAGTCATCTATTATGACGCCATCGTCAATAACACAGGGACCATCGATTATGGACGTCTTTGCTATTTGGGATTTGTTTGAAATAACTGTTTTTTTTATTTCGGTCTTCAACACGTTGTTAAGTACATCTAAAAAATCCCACGGATGGAGAAACCTTTGAAAACCCAATTTTTTTACTGAGTGGCTGTTTTCAAGTATTACACTACATGGTAAAAATAACATATTTTCATCAGAATTTATAACCCTTTGTTTCGGGGTAGAAGTATTTTTTCCATAGCCGTTTTTACATCCGGAATGGAAATCCATGAAATTACCCTCGCTAACACCATCCTCATAGAGACAGGTGCTTGCAAGTTTTTTATAAACCCGCTTGTCAACTTCTTCTACTACAAACTTAAATGAAGAGCTTATTATTGGCGCCAAAAACTTTAACTCTTTTGGAATCCATATTTTATCAATTTCGTATAATGAGCCAAGTATGCCTAAGTTTCTTGTAATAATTGGTTTCCCGAAAAGGTTTAGCAAACAATTTGAGGTATCACCGCCTTCAATTTCAGATTCATGGTAATCAAGGAAAGAACGGGAAATAGGGGCAGAGTTTACAAGCACAACTTTCATTATATGTGTTTTTTCCCCCTTGCTGCTATTATTGCATTGTGATATATAATAACAGTATTTTTACACATTGTTTTTTTATAACAAAACAAACAGAAAAAGCATTAGGTTCAATACTTGTGCTTTGATATTTTCTTAGCCTCGACTAAATCCAGAAAATAGAAAAGGTATGTTCTCTCATTTATCTTTAGCATCCACGGTATAAATGATTCATTTTGTGTCCTGTGAGAAATTTCAAAGCCATTTTTTTCAATAGTTTTCCTCATTAAAATGTCATCCATTTTTGGCTCATGGACATTTTCTCGGTTATAGTCATAGGGAGATGTAATTATGAAATTACAGTGAGGTTTTAGGAGATTGTGAACTTCTTCTAATAACCTAGGTAAGGAGACAAACTCAATGATATTGAGGCCAAAAACTAGATCGAATTTTTGACTTTTAAAAGGCAGGTTTAAAATATCAGCAACTACAAATTCGGTATTTGTTATTCGCTGATCCTTTGACTTTTTCCTTGCTTCTTTAATAAAAGAGAAGGAGGCGTCAACACCAATAACGAATGCAAATTTTTTCGCAATTTCAAAGGTAGATAGCCCCAACGCACAACCTAAGTCCAAACCAATTCCCTCTGGATTGAAAATTACGTTTGAAGCTAACTTTCTATATATGTCTGATGGGTTTATTTTCCATCTTAATAGGTGAAGAAACTTATCACTTTCAAAGTTTTCGTTATGCAGCCACCTATAACTTTGATAATACAATCCATCACTTTCATAATTATTATCTATAATGTTTTTTTTTTCAATGTCTTTGGCAATGTCTTTAAGATAATCTTTTAGATTATCACTTTTTACATCCAAAAACCATTTGCCAAAAGTCATCATTCTTTCAGAGCAATAATCAACAAAGTTTTGTACGATAATAGCTACACCATCAATAATAGGGTATTTTTGAGAACACTCATTGCATATTAGCATTCCCTCATTGCATTCATTGTTGTTTAACGGGTCAGCAATATAATTCTCTAAACTAAGATAGAATTTTTTTTCTTTGTGATTGATGCATGTTAGATGATTATGTGATGATAAGTTTATTTTCAATATAAACTATTTTAAATAAAGCATTATAGATGTTTGTTTGGTGTTTGGCACAATTCAAATTTTAAGAGACAATCAAATATCTGAATTTTAAACCAAAAATAGCTGTGAAAAAGGGATAAATAATCATCCAATCCACATGAGTATTTTACCGGGGTTTTTAAATAACTTTTCCAACAAAAACTTTTTCGAACGTGCTATAAAGGAGCAATTTAAGGGATTTGTCTTTTTTAGATTTTGTTACCGTATCTTAAATGTGATAAGTAGGTTTTCAATAAATTATTGATCTAAATTGTTTAATTGGTTGAAAGCACTAGGTCCGATTCATTTAAAGTCTACTGTCTGAATAGATATGGACATTTAAGGGAGCTGGTCGAAATAGATAAAATCCGTAAATGACTATTAGCCCTTTCTTTGGATTCTTTCCAAATCACGATACGGAATTTGCAGTGTCAAGTTTTAGCGTTGCAATGGTGTTCTGTATTTTTAAGTCTGGACGCAAATTTTCGTATTGATATTTAGTAATTCTCATAATTGTCTTATTATGATATTTTCACAATTCCGTATCCCGGTTTCATTTTTATGTTGTAATGTTAAGTTGCCTAGTCTATCTATTTAGTTTTCACTTGATCTGATTGCCACCTTTAGGAATTTTACTTGGTGGTGAAAGTTTGCTAATTGCAAATAAAAAAAGAATTCACCCTTCACATATATTGCGCTTGTGATATGATTTTTTTATGGCGGGCTTATCAAAACATTATCAGTAAATACGGAATAAAAAGTAAAATACTAAATCCTTTATAATCCATATGGCTAAATAACAAAAAAATCTTTATAATGCATTAATGAACTAAAGACATGAGCAACAATGGAAATAATAACCATTCAGAATACAGTAAAAATTTAGTCTTTTTCAAATATAAGTCCCTTGAGGATATGCTTAAGGTCATCCTATACTCATCCCAATCACCAATAGGATTGATACCTATGCTTTATCACACAATTAAGAATAATCAAGAGGTTTTATTTATCCAAACTGGAAACATAGGCGGAACAACAATTCATTATTTTCGCCCATCAGGAAACATGTTAAAGAAATATATTCAGTTAAAGAGATTGACAGGCGAATTTAATTTTGTTGACCATATTGGTTTAGATACGCTTTCCATATATGTTCCAATACTCGAATTAGACGACGTTAACATTTCATTTCCAAATAATTGACTAGTCAATTAGCTTTTTTCCAGACCGTAAAACCTTTATGGTCTATTAACTCTACATTAAATTTAGTTAAGAGTTCCTTTCTGATTTCGTCAGCCACTTCATAGTTTTTATAATTTCTAAAAGTGTTCCTTTTATTAATCAATTCCCGAATTTTATCTTTGTCTTTGTCTAATACAGGGGCAATTTTTAAACCCAATGCAAACATGAATTTTTCTAAAAGTTCGTAAATGAAACATGATTTTTCCTTATCCGCCACCTCTATTGAGAAGATGCTGTTTATTTTGCTAATGAATTTAAAAAAAGAGGTCAATGCATTCGAAAAGTTTAGGTCATCTTCTATAAAATCTTCAAATTCTTCATAATATCCAATACATTCACTTTTAAAAACAGTATAATCAAATTGAGAACCTTGAGTATACTGTAAGTCATTGTCAATGCGGTATTTTAATTCATAATATGCGTTTTCTATTTGTCCCCACCTAGTTTTAATTTCTTCAATAATCCCATCAGAATAATCAAGAGGTTTTGAGTAATGGACAGACAGACAAAACAACCTTATTATGTTTGGGTTAATTTTTTCCAAGAGTTCAGATATTTTAATTGTATTGCCTATGGATTTTGACATCTTTTCTGATTTTATTGTAACCATTCCTATATGCAACCAAGTTTTTGCAAATGTTTCATCAAATAAACCTTCAGACTGGGCTATTTCATTTTCATGGTGCGGAAAAATCAAGTCCTGGCCACCACCATGAATATCAAAGTTATGGCCGAGGAATTTTATCGCCATTGTGGAGCATTCAATATGCCATCCTGGCCTGCCAAATCCCCAAGGGCTACCCCATAATGGCTCAGAAAGATAGAATTTCCATAATGCAAAATCCCTAGGGTCATCTTTTGATTCATCTACTTCAATGCGAGCACCTGCTTCTAACAATTCGCCTTTTTTATTGGAGAGCTTACCATAACAGGGAAAAGATTGTACTCTATAATACACGCCATTCAATCCCACATAGGCTTTATTTTTTTTTACTAAACCATCAATGAATTTGATTATGTCATCAATATGCTCTGTAACCTTTGGATAGTAAGTGGATCTAATGACATTTAGTGCATCAAAATCACTAAAGTAACTTTTTATGTATTTTTTCGAAACTAGGTCATAAGTGGTTCCTTCTGACTTTGCCTTGTTAATGATCTTATCGTCAACATCGGTAAAATTTTGTGTGAATACAACATCAAAATTTTAGACAGAAATACTTGATACATCAAAAACTATAATCGTTCTCGCATGGCCAATATGGCTATCATCATAAACAGTAACACCACACAAATAAATTTTTACAGAGTTACCTGTGAGAGTAAATCTCTATTTGATTTGTAAGACTATTAAATAATTTCATTAGCTGTGGATATGGTCTTTAAAGGATAATTATTAAATGTCAAGGTAAATTTCATTTTTTCTGATCTCTACATTAAATGTCGTTAATTTAACACCCTCCAGATAATCTAACAACTCACCCGTTTGTATATTATAATGCCAGAAATGTAATGGACATTCCACTACCTCCCCCTCGATTTTTCCCGGAGCAAGTGACCCATCTTGGTGTCTGCATAAAGCTTCTATGGCATAATATTTGCTATTAGATAAAAATAACGCAATTCTTTGACCATTTATATTTACTTCCTTTCCATTCCCCTCTTTGATTTCGTTTTTATTTGCAATTTTTACCCAAGTCATATAACGGAAATATAGTTATAGATTAAAATTTATTAAATGTTTTTTATAATGTGGAGATTAAAATTATAGTTAAATTAAAATCCAATCAAGATTACTAGTAAAGAAAAGAAAGAGAACAAATGGATAATTTATCATTTAATAACAAAAGTAATGTTAACTCAGGTTTTGGTTTAGATGGCAATTTCAAATCAAATGATAGCGATTATGAACATAATTTGCAAATTGATATCGATAAATCTAAAATTACGCAGAAAAAGCCAATCAAAATAAAAGATAAAAAAATAATATTAACTTCAGCGTTACCATATGCAAATGGCCAAATACATTTGGGACACATCGCCTCTACCTATTTGCCAGCAGATATTTTTACCCGGTTTATAAAATCGACAGGTAGTGAGATATATCACATATGCGCAACAGATGATTTTGGAACCCCCATCCTTATAAAATCTGAAAAAGAAAACAGAACTCCCCGGGAATATGTAGGAATCTGGAACGAGAAGGACAAAAGGGATTTTGAGTCAGTTGGGATTGTCTTTGATTTTTTTTATAAGACTAGCTCAATTGAAAATATTGATTTTGTTCAATATGTTTTTTTAAAGTTATATGATAACAACCACATCGTAGAGAAACCGATTGTTCAGTTTTTTTGTCCCTTTGATGACAAATATCTGCCTGACAGGTATGTTGTCGGAAAATGTCCTTTTTGTAAAGCGGATAATCAATATTCAGACCTGTGTGAATCTTGTGGTAGAGTACCGGAGGAAATACTTGATCCAAAATGTGCAATCTGTGGAAATAACCCGGTGAAGAAAAAAAGCAATCATTATTTTTTTAAGTTATCCGATTTTTCAAAAGATTTAAAGAATTGGCTAGTAACAAATGAAAACCTTCAACACGATATTGTAAAATATGTATTGAATTGGATTGAATCCGGGTTACAGGACTGGGATATTACCAGAGATCTTAGTTGGGGTGTCCCTATACCGAATATAAATAATTCTGATTCCAAGGAAAAAAAGGTATTCTATGGCTGGTTTGACAATCATTTGTGTTACATATCCTCACTTTTAACATTCGCATCCAACATATTAAAAAAAGACGGGAAAAAACTATGGAATGAATCGGATATATACCACTATATTGGAAAGGATATAGTCTATCACCATTATTTGTTTTTGCCTTCGATACGAATAGGAATTGATAACGAATACAAATTACCAGACAAAATAATTACAAGGGGCCACCTGTTATTTCAAAATAGAAAATTATCAAAAAGCAAAAATTGGTATATAGGTTTAGGAGAGTTTGTTAGGAATTTCAACCCAGACTATCTTAGGTTTTATTTCTCATCCATCATTCCATTTTCTCAATCAGATATCAATTTTGATTGGGACAATTTTCAGGAAAAAATAAATAATGAACTTATCTCAAATATAGGAAATTTTGTAAATAGAACTCTTTCCTTTACAAAGAAACAGTTTTACGGTGTTGTTCCATCACCGTTTGCATTTGATGAAGCAGACAGACAGGCCATTTCAAAAATAGAGAACATTGCATATGAAACTGGTGATTTGATATACAATAACAATATCGACAAAGCTATCAAACGCATTTTACAATTCAGTACATATTTCAATCAATATTTTCAAAAGAAGCAGCCGTGGAAATCAAAAGATACCTCCAATAATACAATATGGATATCCATAAATGCAACAAGGGCATTGGCAATCATTTTGTATCCGTTTATTCCTTCATCTGCAGAGAAGATTTGGCACCAATTGGGTTATAGCGAGCTATCCAAACAAGACTGGTATTCTGCATCTGAAATGTCTGTTGAAAAAGGTCACTCATTGAATCAGACCATAGTGCCAATTTTCAAAAAAATAGAAAAAGAGGACATTGATCGACAAAAACTAACTCTAATTGAATCATAAACGACGGTACACCATATCTATTTCCCAATTTTTCCAGCATTCCAAAAGACTCGTTGTAATACGGGAAAGTCTACGTGATAACCAGCTATGGTATAAGCCTTTTATTTTAAATCAAATATTCAAATTAGAGTTAATATCATTTTATAGACCTAAAAGGCCACAAGGTCACTGCAAATTTATCATTTCTTGTATGCTTCTCGTGTTCTATATAGATGCTTATTTTAAATAACAAACTTGGATACTCCTGTTAACAAAATGATAATAGTCTTAAATATGCATTATTATTTATTACAAATCATCGTCATCAAGTAATTAGAAGGAACGAGGTTTTGCTTGCAACAAATGATAGTCTTCAACACTATTACATATGCTGTATGGATAGTTCTCCAAATTTTCAAAATAAATTTGCTATTTTGGTTTTAGGAGAACCAGCTTATACCAATTATTCTCATCAGAGAATTCCTTTTCTATTGAAAATCCCGCCTTCTTTGATATGTGATCAATATCATTCAAACCATATTTATAAGAATTTTCCGTATGAATGGTCTCATCTTTCTCAAAACAAAATTTTTTATTCAATGAAGAGATGAAAACATGTTGTTTTTTGTTGGATGCTATGTGCATTTCTATTCTTTTTTTGTCTTTGTTGTAAAAAGATTTGTGAGAAAAGTTATCGATACCGAAGTTGCCCCCTAATTCGTTATTTATTCTATTGAGCAGATTTAAGTTAAACTCAGAAGTAACGCCCTCTTTATCATTATATGCATTTTCCAGTAAAGAAACATCTTTTTCAAGATCAAAGCCAATCAAGAGACAATCATCATTAGCAATTTGAAGTCTTACATTATTTAGAAAATTACGGGCATCATCGATCTCAAAATTGCCGATACTCGAACCTAAAAACACTAAAAACCTACATATATTTTTAGATTCAATGTTATTTTCAAACAAAATGCTATTACAACGGTTAATGCCATTGATATAATCATCTGGGATACCTTTAATGATAACATTTGAAATAGAATTTTGAAGATTGGAGACAACCGAGTTTAAAAAATTGAAAGATATGTCTATAGGAAAATAATATAATTTGTTTTGTTTTTTTATTATCTCAGTAAACAAAAACTTTGTTTTTTTTGAACTTCCGCTACCTAATTCTATTAAAATAATCTCTTTGGATATGTCTTTTACTAGATCATTTGAATGATTATCAAGTAGTAGTATTTCGGTTCTAGTGGGATAATATTCTGGTTGCAGAGTAATTCTTTCAAACAATTCCGAACCAACATCATCGTAAAGGTATTTTGAGGGGATTGATTTTTGTACTGGATTACTCAAACCCAATAATACATCATTTTTAAATTCATTTTTGCCTTTATCTAAAAACAAACTTACTTTAAAAAAAACACATATAAAGATTTTTGGTTCAAGGGTCAGAACCAAAAAAAAATAAAAAAAAATACTATACGACAAATATATAATAATTCATTTGTGTTTGTACCTAAATTTATTGATGGTAATTAGTTCCTTATAAGAACCAAATACGGTTGGGTCAATTTTATCCAGAATTGATTCACTTTCCATCTCCTCTTCGGTTTCAAATTTGTGGATTATTTTATAATTAGATGCTCTTTGAGCTGGAATTTTACCCACAGAACTAATGATTTTTCTCATCTCCTTGGGTCTTAATAGTTGTCCATATTGGGAACCAGCAGAAGTGGATATGCTTTCATTTATAAGGCAGCCTCCTAAATCATTTGCACCTGAGCTTAACATAATTTGAGATAACTTTTGACCCTCCTTTACCCATGATACCTGTATATTTTTTATTAGCAGGTTAAAAAAGATTCTAGCGATTGAATGCATTTTCAAAACTTCAGCCCCATCAGCGCCCCCTCTTAGGTTAGGTATCAGTCCCAAATTATACATGGGTGATTCAGTGTGTATAAAACTTAATGGTACAAATTCAGTAAAATGATTTGTTTCTTTTTGAATTTTTCTAAGAATGTCCAAATGTTTTACAATGTCATCATATGTTTCCAAATGACCATACATAATAGTAGATGTGGTCGGAATATCTAATTTATGTGCGGTAGTAACCACGTTAATCCAGTCTTTTACAGATATTCGGCCGGGAGATATTTTATTTCTGATCTCTTGGACAAGTATTTCAGCAGATGTTCCAGGCAAGCTACCTATACCGACTTCCTTTAGCATTTTCAGATACTCATGGACACTTGTATTTGATTTCATTGAGGCATAAAGAATTTCTTCGGGAGAAAAAGCATGGATATGTATGTCAGGCAATTCTTTTTTTATAGCTTTACATATATCAACGTATAAATATCCATCCATATTCGGTGGCAGTCCAGCTTGAATACATACTTCTGTTGCACCACATTTCCAAGCCTCTTTAGCTCTTGAAACTATTTCTTCAATTGGCAAAATATACCCTTCTTCTTGTCTGAAATCCCTGCTAAACGCGCAAAACCCACATTGTTTTATGCACACATTTGTAAAGTTGATATTTCTGTTGACTACATATGTCACGGTATTCCCATTTTGCCTTCGTCTCAGTTCATCGGCTATCAATGAAATAATGGATATCTCCAAATCCTTGCTATTGAATAGCTTTATAGCATCAGAAACTGAAATTTCTTTACTACTTAAGGATTTGTCTAATATGTTTGCAACTTCGGGATCGATATTCTTTAGTATGGTATCGATATTCATATCACATATTCCTCTTTAACCAATCCAGAATTATCTATTAAATCTTCAATGAATTTCTTAAGACTGTTTGGCACAAAATTACCATATTTATCATAGTTATTGATGAATTCCGGATAAATTGGCAATCTTGCTCGCAAGGTAAAACCTTTCATTTTAGTTACCTTTGTTATGTCTTTTATTGTAGGCCATGGGTATTCAGGGTTAACATAATCTGGCGTTAAAGGTGAAATTCCACCCCAATCATTGATTCCTGCATCAATATACCCAGCGTATATTTTTGGACTGAGATTCGGTGGAACCTGTATGTTCATATTCTTTAACAATATTCGGGCAATTGCTATGCATTTTAAAAAATAATCGTTTGTTGGAGGAATATGACTTTCCATACTAGTTCCGTCTTTTGGTGCAAAGTTTTGAATTATCACCTCTTGGATATGACCGTATTTTTCATTTAATTCTTTTATAAGTAACAGAGAATCAATTACGTCAAATAAGCTTTCCCCTATGCCTATTAGCAAACCAGTTGTAACGGGAATTTTTAGCTCTCCAGCAGAAATCAATGATTTAATTCTAACCTTGGGATTTTTACTAGGGGCCTTTTCATGAGGTCCACCCACATTTAATAACGACTTACTTGAATTTTCAAGCATCATACCAAGACTAACATTTGTGGATTTTAACATCGACATTTCCTTTTTTGTTAAACTTCCCGCATTTGTATGCGGCAATAAACCCGTTTTTTGAAGTATTCTTTCACTAATGTCTGCTATTAACTCTACCAATGTTTTGTAGTTTAATTTATTTAACCACTCTTTTGCTTCATTGTACTTTAATTCTGGACGTTCGCCTGTCACAATTAAAGCCTCTGTGCATCTTAGTTTTTTGCCTGCTTCAGCGATAGATAGGACCTGGGAAGGTTTTAGCATCACAGAATTGTTATCGGTAGGCTCTTTTTTATAGGTACAGTATGAACAGCTGTCTTTACATAGGTTAATCAAATTAATGAATACTTTTCTTGAATAAGTAATAATGCCTGGATTGTTCTTATTCCTTATGGAATTTGAAATCTTTAGTAAATCGATTGTGCTTGTTTTCTCAATAAATTTTGTGATTTCTATATTTTCCAAGTTTTTGTTTTCAATAAATTTATAGAGAATCTCTTGGTTTTGATCTTGAATAACTTGTAGATAATTAGAATCAATATACCTATTCATAAATTTATATTGATTTTAGGAAAGACTCTATTAATAATAAGGATTGCGCTTCTTTTGATTCTCATCTTTTACGTTTTTAATTTAAAACATTGCTTGGATAAAATCATGGTAAAAACTTTAGTTAATCAAGAAAAAATGCAAAAGTGAAAGAAATGATTCAAAATAATGTAATATATTGAGAAACACAATAAACCAGGTAAACAAACTACTTCAATTGTATTTTAGATAAAATGAATACCAAATATTAATTCTATTGGATATAAAATTTTTTAAACCCTTTGTGTTATTGCTATTTAGTTATATGTCTTCAACAATAACGCATCAGCAAGAATCCGATATGACCACAAAAAAAATAAGGGTTTTAGTAACAAAGTTAGGCTTGGATGGACATGATAGGGGTGCGCTTGTAATATGCAGAGCTTTAAGAGATGCTGGTATGGAAGTAATTTACTCTGGCTTGTTTTGCACGCCTGAACAAATAGTCAAAACAGCTATAGAAGAAGATGTTGATGTTGTAGCAATGAGTTTATTAAATGGGGCTCACCTTACATTATTTCCCAAAGTGTCGAGATTGTTTAAGGAAAAAAACATCGACGACATTTTATTGGTTGGCGGAGGGGTAATCCCAGAATCCGATAAAAAGTTATTGGAAAAAGAAGGAATAACTGGAAATTTTGGGCCTGGAACTCCCCTTAGAGATATCATCAATCACATACAAAACAGCGTAAAGAAAAAATAATCCTGATGCTTTTATTCGATATCTTCATTCGGCCACATCATTTTTCTTAAGTCTTTGCCGACCTTTTCTATCTCATGTTTTTCTACTTCATCCAATAATTTAGCAAATGCTGTTTTGCTATCTTTTCTATAATTTTCAACCCATTCTTTTGCAAATTGTCCTGATTGTATTTCATCTAGAATCTGTTTCATATTGTTTTTAGAGTTTTGATCTATCGTGCGTTTGCCTCGGGTAAGACCGCCATATCTTGCAGTTTCACTGACTCGATTATACATTCCAGTGATGCCGTATTTCTGAACCAAATCGACAATTAGCTTTAATTCATGCAAGCATTCAAAGTATGCTATTTCCGGTTGGTATCCAGCCTCAACAAGGGTTTCAAATGATTTTACTACCATATTGTGTACTCCGCCACAGAGATCAACTTGCTCCCCAAACCAATCAGTCTCAACCTCTTCTTTAAAACTTGTTTGTAAAACACCGGGTCTTGTACTACCTATAGATTTTGCTAATGCAAGAACTCTATCCCATGCCTTTTTAGTGTAATCTTGGTGAACTGCTACAAGTGATGGAGTTCCAAATCCATCAAGGTACAACTCTCTTACTCTTTGACCTGGACCCTTTGGAGCAACCATAAATACATCAACGTTTTCAGGTGACACAATCCATTTCCAATGGATCGCTGCACCATGTGAGAAACTTATTGCTTTGTTTGCGGATAAGGATGGGCCGATTTCATTTTTAAACGTTTTTTCCTGCTCCATATCGGGTACAAGAATATGAATTATGTCTGCTTGTTTTACAGATTCAGCAACTGACATAACCTTATGGCCGTCCTTTTCAGCATTTGACCAACTTCCTCCACCAGGCCTTAGCCCCACAATAACATTGATACCAGAATCTTTCATATTACGCTTGGGCAGAGCCTTGAATACCATATCCAAGAACTGCAATTGTCAAGTCTTTAATAGGATCTAATGATACTTCATCATCTAACCACCTTTTTGCAACCATGTTTTTAAAGTAAAAAATGGATTATATATTACATTGTGTTTGACATATGCTGTAAGTTTATGAGTTTAAAAATTTATACAATAAGTAATACGATTGATTTATATCGATATCTTTTTCAATAGTGTTCCTAACTGATAGAATATACTCCTTTACATGCTCAGTATCTTTCTTTTCGATTTTACTTAGCAAATTATTAAAAAGCTGGCCATATCTGGCAATAGTTGTTACAGATTTATCATTATCAATAAATAAGGTTAAGAAAAGAGAAACATCATCCGTTAGGATACTTTCACTTAATAAAGATTGAATTTTAAATGTACTTCCAGATATTTTTTTTAAAAAGTGTATTAGACTGTCTTCAAATTGAAATTCTTTTGAATTAGACATCTCTACTATGAATTTCGAAAAAACTAGATTAATAAAGTAAATCAAACTAATAATAACCGAAATAGCCAAATCGTGTTTTTCTGGACTTATGATCACAATTTTCTCAAATGAAGGAAAAAGTTCATTTATTAGGTCCTCTTCATTTTTACTTTTGTTTATATCCACAGGAATATGGATAATCTTGTTTGCTGCGGAAATAGAGGAACCGGGCCCAAACATTGGATGGATACACAATGCTGTAACATTCGAATTTATTGAGGTATTTGATAGAACCTTGTGGATATCAGATTTGATAGAAGAAATCTCCATAATTATTGCACCGTGTTTAAAAGAAATAGTTTTACCGTTAATTATATTTATTATTTCATTGACTGGTATGCAGAATATTATGATATCGGATATTTTAACTGATTCGGACATGTTGTTTGTGATAACAATATTTTTATCTTTGAAATTTGGGCCATAATTAATATTTTTGATATCGTAAAGGAAGATTTTATCAATCGACAGGTCAGGAGCACTATATTTATGATTTAATTTTCTTTTAGTATCCATAAAATACTCAAAGAACCATTTTCCCATCTTTCCGGCAGCTCCTATTATCAAAATGTTTCTCATGTTCAATCAGTTGCAAAATTTGTTTTATGCTAAAACTACAACGAGTTTACTGTTTGGCTGATTATATTTAGGCCTGTGCCCAATCTATCTTCATCAATACATGTGGAAATTCTAATGTATTTTTTATAATTGTCTCCAAATCCGCTTCCAGGGGCAACGGCAACTCCTTTTTGTAATAACTTTTCAATCAAAGTCAAGTCATCTATGGCCAATTCTTCATTTATTTTTGCATACACATACATTGCTCCGTCTGGATAGAAAAATTCAAATGGCATTTTCTTTAATCTGGAACAAACAAATTCAATCCTTTTTTTCATGGTTTGAGAGTATTCTGAAGGATTGTGAGATAATGCCGCCAATGCACATAACTGCATTGGTTCAGACACAGAGGTCAAAGTTAATGATTGAATTTTTATCAATTTATCAATTAGATTTTTATTCTCTGAATAGGCAAACCCTACCCTAAATCCGGTCATAGAATAAGTTTTTGAAAACGAGCCTATCATAATTGAGTTTTCAGATGGAGTGTTCAATATGCTTGAAAACTTTTTAAAGGCAAAATTACAGTAAACTTCATCACTTAAGATATAAAGATTGTTTCTCTCTGCAATTTGAACTATGGATTGCAGTTTTGTTTCGTCCAATATTTTTCCGGTAGGATTATTGGGATAATTTAAACAAATAATTTTAGTGTTAGCATTTATTGAATCTTCGATTGCAGATATGTCTGGCTCCCATTTTTGTTCCAAACTGGTTTCTATTACTTTTGTTTTAACTCCCAGGTATTTAGCACAATCCTTGTATGCAGGCCATGCAGGCTCAATGATTATAACTTCATCACCAGGACGAAGTACTGAACAAAAAGTACAAAAAATTGCAAATCTGCCACCAACGGTTGCAACAATATTGTTAGGATTTATTTTATTTGCTTTCGATTCACTTAGTTGGGTTAAATATACTGATAATTTGTTTCGAAGATCAAATATGCCTGCAGTTTCTGTATAATGATATCTATGTTTGTCATAAATGGACATCAATTCCACTTTAACTTGAGGAGGAGGCAAAAAGTCCGGCTCTCCTACTTCCATATGTATGATTTTTTTACCCAAAGAATCTAATTGTTTTGCTTTATTAAATACATCCATATGTGTTTTAATTTTGATGTTAGAAACAGCATTCTCATAATTAGCAGTGTTATCTGCAACTCTAGGCATCACAGGTATAATCTTGTTATTGCTATTATAGTTGTTATTGCTATTGTTATTGTTAGGCAATAGTTTCATTTTATTTTTTTCATTGTTTTGGATAGATACAGATTCTTTTATTAGCATGTTGATAATGCGACCTAAAAATTCAGGGTCTAAATCCTTATTGTTGGAATTATGCAAAATATAGTTCTTAATTTCTTGTTCTGCCTTATCGTCAACGACTCTCAATTGCAATTCACTTTTGATTTCGCCAATTTTTTTTGCAATCTCCATCCTTTGATTAATCAAAGATATTATGTTCTGCGTTACTGTTTTCATATCATTCCTTAATCCATCAAGTTTTTCAGTAGTCATGCGAATATCCCCTCAAATCACCGATTATTCAATTCTTTTAGTACTCTCGGTATTAAATTACATTTTATACTATGATCCACCAATACTATTCCAGCTATACTATCAACAACAGGTGGGGCTCTAGGTACAACACAAGGGTCATGGCGCCCTTTGACTTGTAAATCGGTTTCGGTTTTTTTTTCTATATTTATAGTTCTTTGAGTCATAGATATAGACGCAGCAGGCTTAAATGCAATTCTAAACTTTAAGGGCATTCCATTGGTTATGCCACCAAGAATTCCGCCTGAATTATTTGACCTAGTAAGTATTGCTCCTGAATTATCCTCAATATAAAACGTATCATTATTTTGGGATCCTGATAGACTTGAACCTTCAAAACCCGAACCAAACTCAACCCCCTTGACCGCAGGAATACTAAACAAGCCTTTTGATATTTCTGATTCAATTGATTCAAATATGGGCTCACCAAGACCTGCTGGGATATTACTGGTGGTGCACTCTATTACTCCACCAAGAGAATTGCCTTGTTTTCTTGCCAATAGTATAGACTCTTTCATCCTCAAAGCAGCATCAAAATCAGGGCACCTCACATCATTTGAATATCTTTTATTTGATAATTCATCTAAAGACATGTTTTCAGTATTGCAAAAAATATCACCTATTGATTTCGTATAACTAATGATCCGAATTTTTAACACCTCACTCAATATTTTTAATGCTATTGCCCCTCCCATTACCATAGTTGCCGTAAGACGTCCAGAGAACCTTCCACTTCCCCGATAATCAGCAAAACCCCCATACTTTATATACGCCGAATAATCGGAATGCCCTGGTCTTGGAATATTCTTTATATCCTCGTAAGATCTTGGATCAGCATCACTATTCCAAATTATTATACAGATGGGAGCACCGGTAGTAAATCCATTAAAGACGCCAGACAAAATAGAAGCTTTATCGACTTCTTTTCTTTGGGTGGTTATAGTCGATTGTCCTGGTTTTCTTAAATCCAACAGAGGCTGTATGTCTGATTCGTCTAATTTTAAACCTGCAGGACATCCATCAACAATAGTGCCAATACATTTGCCATGACTCTCTCCAAAGCTTGTAATTGAAAATCGATCTCCAATGGTGTTTGCGGGCATATAAAATTAAATTTGTAATTCCAATATATTATTATTCTTAACAAATTTGATAATGTTTCATATCTCCAGTAAATTAGGTTATATGTTAAAATTAGGAATCTCATGCTCATGCTTAAGTTCGTCTAAAACATGGTATGTTTTCATATACTAATCATTTAGAAACTATGGTAATATAGATATATGGTGGCCTTGTGAAAAAATTTATTGCTATTAATATCGATTAAACTATTGAGGCACCCAGTCTTTTCATTTCACCAACAAATCCAGGATATGAGACATCTGCAAATTCTGCCCCATCAATTTCTGATTTCTCCGTCATCAATGAAGCAATACAAAATGCCATAAAGAGTCTATGATCCTCAAAAGAGTTTATTGATGCGTTCTTGATTTCTTTTGGCGGGTTAATCGTAATAGAATCAAACTCTTCCTTAATTTCTGCTCCAAATTTTTTCAATTGAGTAGCAATGTTTGCAACTCGGTCTGTTTCTTTATATCTGGCGTGGGAAATACCGGCAATTTTGATTGAATTTTTGCATTTCAATGATAAAATTGAGACCACAGGTAAAAGATCAGGTGTATCTTTTAAATTGAATTCACCCCCCTCAAGTAAATTGGTTCCAGTAACTTTTATTTTTCCATTACTTTTGTCTACAATAATATCTGCGCCCATCTCCTTTACTATGTTGATGATATTAGAATCCCCTTGGGGCAAAGAGAAGTCTAGGTTGTCTATGGTTAATTCACCATTACCCAAAATCGCCGATGAGATAAGCAATGCAGCAGTTGAAAAATCCCCTGGTACTCTGAAAGTTGTGGGTGAATAGTCTTTTTCATTTGGGATGGTATAAGATTCTGTTATAACATTGTTTATCTCACCCATTTTTACACCATTAGAATAAGCAAGGTTTTTGATACGAATGGGATCAGATAAGGATTTTTCTCCATCTGTTTTGTATAGATTGTTTTCTATTTCAATACCGAATTTTTTCATTATTGAAATTGTAGAATTTATGTAGGGCTTTGAAACTTGATTTCCAACAACTTTAATTATAGTTTTTGTTTTAGCGTAAATACAAGACAGTAACAATGATGAAATAAATTGACTTGATATTTGCCCATTTATTATGGCTTCTCCACCTTTCATTCCACCACCCTTTACTATTAACGGTGGGGTATTTCGAATATTAGTTGAAAAGCATTCAACCCCTAATTGATTAAGTGATTTGATCAGGTCGCCCATTGGTCTTTTTCTTAAACTATTGTCCCCGGTCAAAACGGTAAAGCCGTTATTAACTAATGAACACGTAGACGACAAAAGCCTCATTGTTGTTCCTGAATTTTCTGCATTTAGAATATCCTCAGGGGTAATAAATCCAGACCTGCCGCCTTTGCTTGATATTTTTAGATGTCTAACTGCATTTGGAAACGATTGATCTAAGCTATATGATGATTGTCGTTCTCTCGTGGTAAAAGGCTCAGGCTCTATTGTGATTCCAAGCATTTTGCAACAATTAATTGTTGCAATAGTGTCTCTCGAAATAAGAACATTACTTAAATTGGATTCACCATTTGATAACGAGGAAACAACTATTGCGCGATGAGAATAGCTTTTACTTGGAGGACAAGATATTTCCCCGCTCAAGTGAGAGTTTTTAACAGTTATTTTTGCCATTCTATACCAGCATTATTATTCAATAGAATTAGTATCAACAACTATTCAACAAAAGCCTTGAGATTGTTAACCTGAGATACGATTAATTTCCCATCACAATTCTGAAGTGAGGCTTTCATATTGTCGATGTTATCCTTATAAACCACGGCTGCGATAGCTGGGCCATTACCAGAATAACTTACAGCTAAGCAATTATTTTCAATTGCACATAATAATGGATCATAATTGTTATAAAGAATTGAATTGATTAAAATACCGTTTAGGTTCATTGCCTTCCAATAATCACCCTTTATTGCGAGTTTGAATGCGTGATTGAAAAGTTCTTTATGCAATTTCAATTTCATTATATCCCCTCGATAAATTCCATTAGGTAAAAAGATTACTACCCACAGATCATTGTTAATTTGTTCTCTTTTAATTAATTTTTTATAATGGTTATCTGACAAAATGATTCCACCAAAATAGCAGGCACAAGCGTCATCAAATGCGCCTGTTACACTCACCTTGGCCCACAATGACGAATTGACAGCCGTGTTTAGAACAGCCCTATCATAAATCTCTTCTTTAATCAATTTGTGACAAGCTAGAGAAATAGCATTAGAAACAGCGCTAGAACTCTTTAATCCCCAGCCAGCAGGGATATCCGATGTAAGGCTTATGGAAATAAAATTATTATTTAGTACTTTGCTTGGAATAATTGATCTTATTATCCTATTAACCAGTTTATCGTTGGCAAAGTTTTTTGATATTCCTGTAAAACCTGGCTCCAATGTTATTTTAGCTTTAACCTTTAGGGATATCCCCAAAGTGGAGCCTTTCCCAGTCGCTATGGCATTAATAATGGATACTGCTCCATATACTGTGGAAGTAGTCGTTGGCTTTTTCAACCTACTTTGGTTCACCAAAAATACCAAACAAAGATTTTTCCATCACGTCCAATGGGGCCTGTAAGCCAGTCCAAACTTCAAAGGACTTTTTTGCCTGATGTAAAAGCATTTCATAGCCAAAAATTAAGTTGCACCCGGCATCCTTAGCGTTATTCAACAAATTCGTAAATACCGGTCTATAAACTATGTCAAAAACAAAAGCACCCTCACTCATAAAATTTGATTTTAAAGGACTTAATTCATTATTTAATCCTATAGATGTTGAATTTATTATTATTTTAGAATTTAGTGAAACATCCTTTAAAACATTATTATTATCATAGTCTAAAGGAATACAATTAAGTCCCATTTCTTTGCCCAGGGATATTATTCTACCAAGTTTTTTTTGGTCTCTATTAACTATATTTATCTTTTTAATACCGGTTTTTTCTGACAACGCTACTAATGCTGCCCTGCAAGACCCTCCAGCACCCAAAATTAAGATTTCAACACCATTAAAATCTATTTGCCGTTTTTCTAATGGGGCTATCAAGCCATGAATGTCTGTGTTATATCCGATTAGTTTTCCATTCTCATTATTAACAGTATTAACCGCGCCTGCTTTTTGTGCCTCAATTGAAAGACCGTCAATGAAATTGATAATATTTACCTTATGCGGTAAAGTAACATTGAAGCCCGCAATTTCTGTTTTTTTTAATGAATAAACTGATTCCTCGAGCTCAGTCTGTGGAACTCTAAATGCGATATAAGAATAATTCAGGTTCAAAGAACTAAAAGCCGAATTGTGTATCAAAGGGGATAAAGAATGGCTAACCGGGTCGCCAATTATACAAAAGGATTTGAAGGACTTTCTCGAATCCTCATTTCCTTTTAACGCATCTTTATTCATTAAGAATACTGTATATTTACGGTTTGTCTATATTTAATTATTTTAAAATTATTGAATTAGAATACTATTATATTAGCGGAAAAATCACTGAATAAATATTATATTAAAGATAAAAAATGACATACACTCGAAATATGGAGTTTTTTTAAAGAGATGACTTGCAGGGGGATTTGCATAAGGCACAAATCTAAAAAAATACCAAAGACTCTTCGCTATGGTGAAAATGAAAAGCGTTGTCAAATTTGCGACATATTTATAAAATGGAATGGATTGTTTTGTCCCTGTTGTGGATACAGATTGAGACATAATGCCAGAATCCAGAAATACAAAATAAAAAAATATATAGAATAATCAAAATACTAGAACAATCAAATTAATTTATCATGAAAGAGAGAATATATCGATTTCATTTGGTGTATAGTAAGTTGACCTGGAGCAATTGCATCTTCAACTGTTGCATAAGAAAACGGTGAATCACCAACAACATTGCACAAAACTCTTGATATGATGCCTAATTCACCCATTGAAAATGCAATAAGATTGAGACTTGAGCCTGTTAGCTTATATAATTTCATGATACGAATGGTGTCCTCAATAGTGTTAGCAGTAGTAACTATTTTAATGAAATGGCTAAATACCCTCATCTTATCAATCAAATCTACCAAGAAATCCTGATTTGGAGTAATTGCAAAGTCATGCCATGATATTAAAGTCCTAATGCCATTATCGTCAATGAAGTCTGCCAATTTATCATTTGTTGATATAGTATTATACTCCAAGTCCAATAACATTGGCCTAGCTAATGCCAATTTCTTTAGCAGGATTAATCTTTTTGAATCATCTTCGGCATATTTTCCCCCTTCAGTGATAGGTCTTAAAGTATAAATGGAATGCTTGTTGTATTTTGAAATTTTCTCAAGGATTAATTCGACGTTGTCAAAATCCTTTAGATAGTCGAATCTGAATTCTATAAAACTGACATCTTCCTTTAACACATTTTCAATCTTATTCTCAATATTATCCAGGTTTTCATCAACTAAAGGCATAGAAACACAAATCTTCTTTTCTATTAGCAAATTGATTTTCTATGTGAAATTTAACGTTATAACATTTTCTTTTCCTTTTTGTATAGTGTATATTTTTTATTATGTACAAAAATACTCTATATCACATATGGCCCCGGGGGAGATGTTTTTCACCGATCATCTAAATGAACTTAGAATACGGTTTCTACGAATAATTGTTTTTGCTATTTCCATAGTGTTATTTTCATCAATATTTGGCATTCAGCTAGTAACAATAAACAATCATACTTTTTATTTTTTTTATCCAGCTGTATATAATAACATTGCAAGCCAAATAACTTTGTTTTTAAGTAATAGTTTGCTTCCAGAAGGTGTAAAACTAATTCAAACTGCCCCAGGTCAATCGTTGTTTGCTCAGATTACTGTATCAATTTTATTGGGTATTACAGGTACAATTCCAATAATAGTAAAAGAAATTTACGGATTTATAAGCCCTGTAATTTCCAAAAAAACCAAAGCCAAAACGCTTTTCAAATTCATTGTTCCAATAACTATTCTATTCCTGACAGGAATAATTTTTTCATTTTTTATTGCTATTCCAGTTATACTTACTTTTCTATATCAATATGGGCAATCTTTGGGAATTTTATCTTTTCTGAGTATAAACGAATTTGTAAGTTTTGTTCTACAATTTTTTATTGCATTTGGCGTATCATTTCAGCTGCCTCTGATAATGTATATCATATCTTTAACTGGTTTGATAGGCACTAGATTTTGGTTAAAGAATTTTAGGTACGCATTAATAGCGATAGTGGTTTTCGGCGCGGTTATTACCCCCGATGGGAGTGGACTCACCATGTGGTTTATTTCAATTCCAATGCTATTGCTATATCTTTTAGGAATATTAATTATAAAAGCAAATATTCCAAAAGATAAAGCAGTCATATAAAATAAATTATGCACTATAATCTTAAAATATTCATCGGATGGAATAAATAATGTAATTTAAACTATAGCCTGATCCATTATACGGTATGTGATGTTATTTTTTTCCAATTTGCAATCAAAGCCTCTGATCTTATATGAAGGGGTTCATGGGATAACCTATTTTGAGCTAAATCAACATATTCTTGTTTTATATCAATCCCCAAAAAATGCCTGTCTAGTTTATACGCGACTTTGGTAGTCTGACCACTCCCATTAAAGGGATCCAAAACTATATCTCCATTATAGGAATATAATTTCATCAGCCTGTATGGAATTTCTTCGGGAAATGGACATGGATGATCGATAAAACCTGGTGGAACCGGTGCCAAATGCCAAACTGAATTAGCAATTTCTTTTGTCCATTCTTCATGGGTAGCAGGAAGAATTTCTCTTCTTTGCGTTCTACCTGATTTTACATCTCCTTTTCGTAGTACCAGGATAAATTCATGCATGATATTTGCTCTATAATATTTTGGATAGGGATTGATAATAAAAGAACCGTATCTATTTGTACCACCGGTTACTTTATGCCATATTATTTCCTCATGTAAGTTCCATTTACCATCAGGTGAAACTAATTTTGATAGAAGTAAATGGGGCAGGGGGATTAGTGTCCCATTTACAACTTCATTTGCAATAACAATACAACAATATCCTCCCTCTTTTGTAACACGATAAACCTGTTCGTTAAATACTGAAACTAAATTATTTAGATAATCATCCAAGCTAACTTTAGTTATGCCTCTATAATATTCCAAGTTTTTCTTTGAAACATGCAAGTCATAATCAATTGCATTACCATACGGAGGAGATGTAATTGTTAATTGAATACTGTTAGAAGGAAAGTTTTTCAATATTTTTTCGCAATTTCCCAAAATAATTTTATCATATAGTGATTCGGGTCTAATCAGCATTTACTTTTGCTTTTATGACAAGTCCATAATTACAATAGTCTAAAAATGTAAACATTTTGATCAAAATAATTAACAATGAAAATGGTTTTTGATTTGCTATTTTTCTAGTATGTATTCGTCAGGAATTTCCATTCCAAAATGTCTTCCCGAGGGCCGCTTAGAAAATATCAGTATTTCATCGCCTATTTTGGTATGGGTTACAGGTAAAATCTTGTGATTTTTATCTAAAAATCTAATGGTTTCTGCGTTTTGAACAATAATTGTACCAATTTCACTGCCACAAATTGCCTTGAATAATCGTAGAGGTCGTGATTCTATTTTGGCCCGTCCAACCGAAACAATTCTCGCCATCCCTCTAGCATTAACTATTAAAATTTGACTTCCCGATTCCAATTCCGACAGATATTTTGTTGTTCCATCAGGTGTGATTGTATAGCTATGGACTGCTCCAGCGTTTACTCTAAAGGGTCTTGGGGACGTAAAGGAAGAACCGACAGATTCATTATGTACAAGAAACAAAAAATTTGATTTGTTCCCAATTAGCATACCTTCCCCTTCACAAAGCATTGAGACAGTATCAATACAAACTCTTTCGCCAATACCAATGTCTTTAATCTCCAGTATTTTTGCTGGAGAAATGTTAAACGAAAATTTTCTGATTATGTGCTGTATCTTTGATACCTCATCCTCATCATCAGATTCGATAATTATGCCATCTACACCTAATTCTAAAACAGAGAATAATGTTTCTACTTCTTCAATAGACTTTGCTAATGCGAATATTTCTGTATTTGTTCCTTGAAGGGTTGCTATTATGTTCTCTAATGGGATAATTTTCCAGTCATCTACATCAATAATTACAAAATTAGCTCCTTTTTCAGATATTGTTTTTATTTCCTCAACATCTTTATTGCTTTTTACTTTTTTATAGACTCCAAATTGTTTTTTTATAAATGTCCCATTTTCGTCCTCTTGTTCTCTAAAATTAGCTGTGAGTTCTGTTTCACTATCATTATTATTGTTATCACTGCTTTTTAGATAACTTAAGGAACGATTTTCTAATTCTTCAGCATTATCTAACACAACATAATTAGCCTTGTCTGATGGATAAATAATACTCAAGTTAAGGTCATTTTGAAGAAATTCAGAAGGATTGATATACAAAAGGTCAATTTTATCTTTGACTTTATCAATAAATTTAAGAGTGTTTTCTTTTGATATATTTGCTTTACTTGAGAGTTTCAGAATAATTTTTTTTTGTTTTCTATTATCTTTCAAATTTATATAACACTTCCTCTAATTTTTTGTTTTCAATAATAATTTGATAAAGCGCTTTTATTGTTTTATTTGGATCAGAATTTTGAAATATATTCCTTCCAAACGTAACTCCTATAGCACCTGCTTGAATTGCACCATGGCACATTTCCAAGGTATCTCGATTGGTTTTGGATTTTGGCCCACCAGCTATAACTATTGGGACCGGACAACTTTTTACTATATCTTTGAAGGTATCAATATTACCAGTATAAACAGTTTTCACTATATCAGCTCCGGCTTCAGCACCTATTCTTGATGCATGGGCAATAGCATTTGCATCATTTGGATTCTTGATATTTTCTCCTCTGGGATACATCATTGCGATCAATGGCATATTCCATTCGTTGCATTCATCAGCAATCAATCCTAGAGTATACAACATCATTGGTTCCTCACTTGATCCAATATTAATATGTAAAGAAACCGCATCAGCACCCAATCTAATAGATTCCTTAACAGATCCTAGTATAACTTTTTTGTTAGGGTCAGGACCCAATGATGTGCTAGCAGACATGTGTGCAATGACTCCTATTTTTAGTGGTCTCGGTAAAGTTTTAATTATTCCCTTATTGATAAGAATGCAACTTAAACCAGAGTTTTCAGTATCATAAATAAACCGGTGTATATCTCTAATGCCTTCTAATGGCCCGCTACTTATTCCATGATCCATTGGAATGCATATCATTTTTCCATTGTTTAGAATTCTGCTTAGTCGGACATCTTTTCCAAGGACCATAATAAAAGGAAAATTATAAACCTATTTAAAAGTGATATGTTTTTAATCGATTGGCATGTCCGTATAAGACCCAACCGAATTATAATTGGTCTAAAATACATATTGGTGGAAATGAGAATTTATGTTCATTTTTACTAATTAGATTTAGTACATAACTGAGCCTACTATCGGGTATATGTGGGAACGTCTTTTTTAATAAAGAATAATCAAAATCATCGTCATTTCGTTTATTAATAAATGATAAAATAGAATCCAAATCATCAAATGAGAGGCCAATCTCACTTTCGGTTTCCTGGTTTTTCCACAATCTAGCGCTGCTCTTTTTAGAAATTATTTGATTAGGGATGTTTAAGAACTTGGCATATTCTTTTAACTGGGTCTTGTAAAGATCCCCTAATGGAAACAAATCGGATGCCCCATCACCGAATTTTGTAAAATAACCGATTGCTAATTCGGATTTATCTGCAGTTCCTAAAACAAACCTATTCATTAAGTTTGCATAATAGTAGAGTATACACATTCGAGTACGTGACATTAAATTGCCTTTAACTAAATTGTTATCCGTTTCTTCTAGGATATCCAAAAATTGATTTTTAATATTGTTGATATAAATTAATTTATAGTCTATTTGTAAAGTTGAGCAAACTTCTAGGGCGTCGTCTATGTCTTGTCGGGGTGTAATTTCTTTATCAGGCAATATTAATCCCAAAACCTTTTCCTTTCCTAAAGAATGGGACGCACAATAAGCTGCTACCGAGGAGTCTATTCCACCAGATAATCCTAATACTACCCCATTTACATTTCCTACCTGAACCTGATTTTGGATAAAAGCATTAATAGAGTTGTTAATCAAATTAAAATAATCCATTAATACGAAAAATAGGTAATGATAAGATAATATTAAATTTGTTGATAAAGAATTTATATTTAAAGCAAATTAACGGTAAAATAGACATCATAAGGATAACAATAACGGATTAACCAAAAAATCTCCATGGATAGAATCGCTTTAATATTGAAACCAGATAATAGAAATATATTCGATGGATACACGGAATATTGGTTTAAGAAATATCGAAGTTGCAGATACGAAGATATGCTCAATTGACGGTGAAAACGGTAAGCTTATCTACAGAGGTTATGACATTCTGGATCTAGCCAATCACTCAACTTATGAAGAAACTGCGTATCTTTTATTATTTGGAGAGTTGCCAAATACGGAGGAACTGAATGAATTTAACAAAAAACTAACGGAATCAAGAAGGATACCATATTCAATAATAAAGAATATGAAAAATAAGCCTGTTAACGCCCATCCTATGGATATTTTACAGTCATCTGTTTTAGAATTAGCTGATTATGATTTTAACCGATCCGACGAGGGAAAAGAAGCCAACATAACCAGAGCAATTTCCCTTATAGCCAAAATACCTACAATCGTGGCAGCATGGGATAGGATAAGAAACAAGATGGAGGCAATTGAGCCATTACAAGACAATTCTCATGCTCATAACTTTCTGTTCATGCTAAAGGGGGAACAACCTAAGCATGAGGTTTCTAAGATATTTGATATTAGCTTGATACTACATGCTGAACACAGTTTTAATGCATCAACATTTGCAGCAAGGGAGATTGCATCTACAAGAGCTAGTATATACGCTTGTGTAGGAGGCGCACTTGGTGCATTATCAGGAGAGCTTCATGGAGGGGCCAATATACAAGTAATGAAAATGTTATTAGAAATTGGAGATATCAACAAGGTCGGACCATGGGTTAAAAAAAGACTAGCAAGCGGTGGGAGAGTAATGGGGATGGGACATGCTGTTTATAAGACAACAGATCCGCGCTCTGAAGTCCTTGCTACACTATCTAGATCCATATCAAGGGAAAAGGATACAATATGGTATGACATGACCGAAAAAGTTGAACAGACAACAAAACAGATTATGCTTGAAAGCAAGAAATTCATGATTTATCCTAATGTTGACCTATACAGTGCATCATTATATTATAGTCTCGGGATTCCAGTTGACCTAAATACCCCTCTATTTGCCATCTCCAGAATAGCTGGATGGAATGCCCATATAATAGAAGAAAAATTTGCAGAGGCAGCCCCAAAACCAGCACTATATAGACCAAAGGCAGTATATGTGGGTAGATATTGTGGACCCATGGGTTGTGAATATATCAACATAATCAATCGAAAACCCAAGAAATTGTTAAATACCAAACAGTAATTTATTCAATTGGGATAGGGGTAAAATTTAACATATCCCCCAATATTTATAAATTTATTGTAAATAAACTTTTATAATGCCATCAGAAGAGCAGTCTACAAAATACAAAGATGTCGGAATCGATATAAAAAGAATTAGAAATATACAAAACCAGATTGGAAAAGATATAGAAAAAACCTTACACTTCCTGGATTTTGGAAAAGTGATATCAGGGTTTGGACATTATGCGGGTTTAATTGAAATCGGGGATAAAATAATGGCACTTCATACTGATGGAGTTGGAACTAAAATACTCATATCACAATTAATGAAAAAATACGATACAATAGGTATTGACTGTATAGCAATGAACGTTAATGACATTGTTTGTGTCGGCTCAAAACCATTAGGCTATTTGTCATATATTGCATTACAAAAAACAAATTACAAGCTATTAAAAGAGATAACAAAAGGTTTGATCAAAGGTGCAAAGCTGTCAAATGTTGCAATCGTGGGAGGTGAAACAGCTATATTACCAGACATAATAACAGGTAATGCAATTGACTATAACTTTGATTTAGCTGGAATGATTTTTGGCATTATAGATGATAGAAAAAAAATGATTCTGGGTAACAAAATAAAAAACGGAGACATCATCATAGGGATTGACAGTTCGGGGTTACATTCTAATGGTTACACTCTTGCAAGAAAAGTGCTTTTAGAAAAATATGATATTAGCGATAGACCCGAATACTTGGAAGCCAGTTTAGGAAAAGAACTTCTAAAGCCTACAGCCATTTATTCCAAAACAGTTCTAAAACTAATTGAGAAATTTGACACCCAGGTAATACATGGATTATCTCATATCACCGGTGGGGCATTTACAAAGTTAAACAGATTAAATTCCAATGTTGATTATATTCTGGATAATCTTCCGGAAATAAGAGGTATTTTTAAACTGATAATGAAAGATGGAAAAATAAATGTAACAGAAATGTATAAAACGTTTAACATGGGTGTTGGGTTTTGCATTATTGCCTCAAAAAACAAGGCGGAGGATATAATTGAGGTTATAAACAAAGATAGTCTCAAATGCCAGGTAATTGGAAAAATAAAATCAAATGGTAAAGGGAATACCATTATCAACAGTAATAATAACACGTTTAGAATTTAGCATTGTTGCAGATTATTCCAAATAATAACAATAAAAAGAAAACAATCATCCAGTAAATGAATACTTTGACATCATTTTTTAATTAATTTCTCAAAGTCACGTTTTTTGTTGTCTATTTCTTTTTTTTAAAAGATCTTGGCTTAAGGCTAACTTGGTTTGATGTATATTG
>JBBJMN010000037.1:0-17805 GCA_037720485.1 Candidatus Nitrosocosmicus sp. | reverse complement strand
GGAAAATATAGTTTATACTAGTGTTACAGAAGAATTAGAGGAATATATAGAGGTATTAAAAAATGGAATTAAAAGAATAGTGGTCAGTTCTTACTATGGGTTTATAAATTTGTCAAAAGCTGTGAGTATTATAAATATACGCCCTAAAATAATGGTTCGCATAAATCCTGAAGTAGGTGTTAAAGCAGAAGTTCGTGCATCTTATAGAAATGGAAAATTTGGTGTGCCTCTTAATGGTGGAAAATTTGATTCAGCCTATTTTATTGTCAAATCCATCTATAATAATTCTTTATTGGATTTTGAAGGATTTCATTTTCATCTTGGTTCTCAAATAACTAATTTTGCATGTTATGTGAATGCATTAGACAGACTTAACTCACTTATAAATAAATTAAAAAAAGAAATCAATAATTTTTCAATAACTACTTTAGATATTGGTGGAGGAACACCTGTATTTTATAACGATCCTGTGCCAACACCTGCAGAAATGGCATCAATATATATAGAAAAACTAAATAATTTAGCGTCTTGTCATGGTGATTTTACATTAATGATCGAAAGCGGACGATTCTTGGTGGCAGAATCCTCTATAATGGTATCGAAAGTTGTAAATACCAAAGAATACAATGATCATAAAATTGTTATATTAGATACGGGATATCATCTTCTATTGGATGCTGCGTTACTTAAGCAAGAATACCCACAAGAAGTAATACTTTGCCACAATGATATTTATGAAATGAACTCCAATGACATAAGGAAACAATCTACTGTGAAAAATACCCATTTGGTAGGGCGTTTATGCGATACACTTGATGTTTTTCCAATTTCTAAAGTGTCTGACCTATCTGATACGAACGTAGGAAACTATATTCTATTCTATAATATAGGTGCTTATTCTTTAGTTTTTAACATGCCATTTCATTGTCAAACGAAACCACCTGTCCTAATGAAAACACTTGATGATGATTTCAAATTAATTAGAAAAGGTACTTCACATGAAGAATTATTTATTGAAGAAGGTGGTTTATTATCCTAGTATTTTTCTATGATGATTAAATTATTTTGGTAATGTGAATATAATGCAATATGTTAGGCTACATATTTTTATTAGTGGAAAAGTACAGGGAGTGTATTTTAGACAAAATACATCATATGAAGCACAAGAGTTGAATATTATGGGTTGGGTTAGAAATTTAAAGGATGGGCGAGTCGAAGCTATTTTAGAAGGTGAAAGGGAAAATATAAATAAATTGTTAGATTGGTGTAATGATGGCCCTGAAAATGCAATAGTAACTAAAATTGAAATTATGGATGAACCTTATAGAAATGAATTTTCAAATTTTCAAATTTTAACAACCGTCTAGTTTTATACTTTAAGATATAGTTTTATAGTGAATTACAAAATTAATTCATAATTATAGCCTAATAATTATATTGTTTTTATGTAGATATTCTTTAACTTCATTTAGACTTGCCCGTCTAAAATGAAATAATGATGCTGCCAAAGCCGCATCGACTTGTGTTTTTTCGAATACTTTTAATATGTCTTCTTTTGATCCACATCCTCCTGAAGCAATCACAGGGATATTTATCCTATTGCAAATAGCATTAAGTAATTCGATATCATAACCATTTTCCATGCCATCTGCATCAATACTAGTTAAAAGTATCTCACCAACTCCAGTTTCTCTACTTTTTTTGCCCATTCTATTGCGTCTATTAGTGTCGATTTTTTACCACCATATGTTTTTATTTCAAACCAGTAGTTTTTTCCGTCTTTGGAAAAAATGTTTTTACCGCCTTTACCATAATTTCTGCTAACATCTAATGCAACAACTATGCATTGCCTACCAAAAATAGACATTAACTCTTGAATTAAATCTGGATTTATTACTGCTGCTGTATTTATTGATACTCGATCTGCACCGCTTAGTAAAATATTTCTTGCGTCTTCCAGTTTTTTTATTCCTCCGCCAACTGTAAAAGGGATGTTTATTACACTTGCCACTTTTTTAACAATGTTTTTCATAATTTCCCTATGTTCTTCTGCTGCAGTAATGTCTAAAAACACTAACTCATCAGCCCCCTCTTCGCTATATCTTTTTGCTAAGATAGCTGGATTTCCTGCATCTTTTAATTCTCTGAAATTAATACCTTTTACAACTCTACCTTTATTAACATCCAAACAGGGGACTATTCTTTTTGCAACAGGCATGATTAAATCACTTTTTGCACTTGATTTATTGTTAGTTTTTTATCATATAGTGCTTTTCCGAGTATTACTCCATAGCAATTAGTATTTCTTAGTCTTATTATATCTGTGATATCGCTTATTCCTCCACTAGATATAATATTTATACTTTTAAAGATATTATTTATTTTTACAATTGTGTTTACATCTGGCCCATCTAAAGTACCGTCTTTGCTAATATTTGTTAATAAGAAATTATTAATACCTATTTCTTGATATAGTTTTATTGCGTCAAAAAGTTTCATGCCTGAGAATTCTTTCCATCCTGATATCATAATATTTTCGTTATAATGATCAACTGCGATTATTATACGACAAAGTTTTTTTTTTGTAATTTTTTTTATAGTCTCTGGTTCTTTAAATGCCATTGTTCCCAATACGACATTAATAAATTCCTTTTTCTCTAGGAATTTATTTACTGTATTTATTGTTCTTATCCCTCCTGCAATTTGGATAGGAATATTCACTGCATCAATAATTTTTAAAATTACATCAGTGTTATTTTTTCCGGTATTTAGGGCAGCGTCAAGATCTACCAAATGAAGTCTATCTGCTCCTTCTGATTCCCATTTTTTTGCAGTTTCTATAGGATCATTGTTATAAACAGTTTTGTTTTCTAATTTACCATTGACTAATCTCACTACTTGATTATCTATTAAATCAATTGCAGCAATACTTTTCATTTTGATTGTGTACAGATTTTGATAAAGTTTTTCATCATTCTTTCACCAATTTCGCTTGATTTTTCTGGATGAAATTGTGTACAAAAAATATTGTTCTTTTCAATACATGCGGGAATTGATATTCCATAATTTGTTCTTGCTGTTATTATGTTTATTTCTTCAGGCACTGTGTAATATGAATGAACAAAATAAACCCATGAATTATTTGGTATTCCTTCGAATAGTTTACTTTTTTCGTCGACTATTTCTAAATTATTCCATCCAATATGAGGTATTTTAATTAGAGATTTTGGTAATGATACAACCTCACCTTTAATGATTTTCAGACCTTCAAGATTTCCTTCTTCGCTTTTTTCAAATAACATTTCCATACCCAAACATATTCCCAATATTGGAATATTTTTTTCTATATAATTTAAAAACTTTTTTTTACATTTGTATACCGATAATAATGCAGGATCAAAATTGCCAACTCCTGGAAGGATTAATCCATCAAAATTCTCTATTACATCGTTAAAGTCATTTATTACCAAGACATTTGCACCATTCCTTTTTAGTGATGATTTCAAACTAAAAATGTTGCCAGCACCATAATCAAATATGGCTATTCTAATCATATTTTTTTACATCATTCCTTTGGTAGAAGGTTTTTCTTCATTAGTTGGGTCTATTTTCATAGCTATTTTTAATGCTATTGCAAAAGCTTTCATTGTAGCTTCTATTTTATGGTGATCGTTTATTCCGTATTCTACAACAATATGAACACAACAATTTAAGTTTGAAACAAATGATTGAAAAAAATGATTTATATCTTCCTTTGAAATATTTTCAATTAGTTCTCTTTCTAATTTTAAGTCTAGGTGATAATATGGTCTTTTTATTAGATCTACCGCAACTTTTGAAATTGATTCATCCATTGGAATTAATGAATATCCGAATCGAGATATCTTTTCTCTTTCTCCAAGTGCTTTATCTATGGTTTGGCCTAAAACGATTCCAATATCTTCAATTAAATGATGGTTTATTTGGTCTTCACTATTGGATGTCAAATTGATGTCGATCTTACTATATTTTGCAAATGAATTTATAAGGTGATCTAAAAAAGAGATATTTGATTTTATATTTGATTTTCCTGATCCATCTAGGTTAACCTCTACTTTTATTGATACCTCTGTTGTTCTCCTTTCAAGATGGGCTATTCGTTCTTGACCCTGACTTACCAATACTTGGTTTTATTTTTTTGTATTATTTAATATATTTGGTATGTCATTTACATTTTCAACAATAATGTCTGCCCCTTTTAATTCAAACAATCTCTTTAACTCTTTTGATGAATTTGCATTTGTTCCATATACTCCACAGAAAACAATTTTTGTTCCACCAGATTCGTATCTGAATCTTTCAACCATTAGAAAATCTTCTATGGAGTCACCAACATAAATAGCGCTATTTAATTTTAATTGATTGAAAACTTTGTGTATTGCATATGTACTAGGTTTTGCATATTCTCTTTTTTCATCTTCTAAAAAAATACATGCATCTTTTATAAAATAATCTGAAATATTATTTAAACTAAAATATGATGCTACTCTACTTCTGCCAGAAATCAAAATTAATTTTCCATTGAATTCTTTTGAAAGGTTTCGTATTGTTTTTTCTTTAATGATTATTTTATCATTGTTTATTAATGGTTTGCCAAAATAATATTTTGGATGTTTTTTAAATTGCTCCTTAAAAAGATCCGGACCATAGAAGATTTCGTTAAAAACCGTTGAAATGATATTATCATCTTTGGGGTATTCTAATCTAGTTTTTATATCCTTGATATCCACTAACTTCTCTAATTCATTTTCAACAGAAAGTATCCCCTTATCATCTAATTTTTCTAATAAATCAAAAAGAAAATTAATGATCTCATATCTATTGCATTTATTAATTATTTTGCAATAAACAATTGTTAGAATAATTGAATATGTTGTATCAATATCATTATTGAACCCACCCGTATGTCTAAATTTGGAAATTATTTTGTCTATTGGAATGCAGGTTAAATTCATTTTGATTTTAAAATTAGAATTCAAAACATATTGAATTGTTTTTATGATTGTTTGATTATAGGAGTCAATTACATCAATTAACACTCCATCTATGTCAAAAATTATTGCATCATATTCGCTATAATTGATCCCTTCTTTATACTGCACTATATAAATAGTTAATAAAAACTATTATTAATTTAGACTTTTTGTTATATCTAACATGGTATACATCAATTTCAACCCGGAAGAATTTCTTTATTTTTTTAGGTTGAAAGCAGCCACAACAAATCAGCAGTATTAACCCCCCATTATAACCAGATAATCGGATACTCGATCAATATATTTCACCTATGACGTATTGATTGATCTTTTACTCCCCCTCTCTTATTACTTTAGTGGATATCTTATTTGGTTTATGTTTTTGTATCCCTTTTACATTGAAAGCATGATTTCGTTGGATAAAAAATAAAAGGTTGTAATAGTCTTTTTTTCAGCATCTTATTTCTTTATAATAGTACAAATGAAAAAATAAAAAATACACTCTAAATCCAATAATTTCTGTGAAGGTGTGTATTTTGGGATGCTTGTGCTCATATTATTAAAAAAAGAATCTGAGGTTAGGTTTTTCAAATGACTCGAGTCTATTGAATAAAAGGTATATTATTCTAGTATAATGCATAATACAAGTTATATATTACTTTCTTCCATAATTTATATATGAAATATCGCAATAGGCCTGAGATAATATCTAATATTTTATATGCAGCTAATGGAAGTGCATCTAAAACTAAAATTATGTATAAAGCATTTTTATCTTATGCTCAAATAAAAGAATATTTGCCTATGCTTTTAGAGAGCAATTTACTTGAATTAGAAGATGGTGGAAAGTATAGAACTACCGAAAAAGGTATTAGGTTTTTAAAGATGAATGAAGAAATTCAGGAATTAATAGAATCAAAAACACTTCCTGAAGAACTCTAACTAACTAATTTTTCTACCTAAAGCGTAGCATAATTTAATCACATGGTACGTTTGTATTAGAATATTGGTATAATGCATTATTTGATATTCTGTAATTCAGTATAAAAAACAATATGTGTTAATTTGGGAACCTTTACTTTCATTATATTATAGACTAACTTTTGACTATTCTTTTGGTATTTTTTTACAATGGTTTTTAATAAACCTGGGTTTTACGAATATATCTATTCGTTTCATCCTTGGATGATGGGAAATACAGGTAAAACCCAAATTAAAATATCTAAATATATATTTTATTGCATTACTATAATTCTTTGATTGAAAAAGGAAGCTACAGCCAATTTAAATAACTCTGATAGTGGAAAAGATGATTATATTAGCAGGTCAAAGCAATTATTAAACAAATATAAAGTTAAAATTGGTGATAGTGTTAAATTAATCTCAAATAAAGGAGACTACACGGGCATAATAATGCCTATATATGAATCTTTTAATGATGATTATGTCGTAATTAAGCTAAATAGCGGTTATAATATTGGTATTTCAATAGAAAATATTATAAATATTGCAAGTGAAAAATTATCCAAAACCTCTGTTAATGTCTCATTGAATCCCGTTTCTAAGACCGATGAACCTCATAATGGTAAGTTTGTTTTAACAAAAGGAATCAATCATAATGTCAAAAAACCCCTATTGTCATCATCATTACCAAAAATTTTGCTTCTTACTACAGGTGGAACTATTGCTAGTAAAATTGATTACAGAACTGGTGGGGTAACCTCAATTTTGAATGCATCTGATCTTTATTCGATTTTTCCAGAAATTTCTAACTATGCCTCGATTTATCCTGAATTTTTATTTAATGAATACAGCGAAAATCTTCATACCTCTCATTGGTCTCTTTTGTCAGAGCGAATCTCTTATGCGGTTTCGCATGAGCAGTTTGATGGAATTATTGTATCTCATGGAACAGATACAATACATTACACATCATCTGCAATGAGCTTTGCATTACAAAATCTGTCCATTCCTGTTGTTTTAGTAGGGTCCCAACGGTCATCCGACCGGCCATCCTCGGATGCATTTACTAATTTAATGGGTGCAATAAAATTTATTACAAAAACAAATTATGCCGGTATTTTTGTATGCATGCACCATACCTCTTCAGATGAAACTATTGCATGCCATATAGGGACTAGAGTCCGAAAAAATCATACTAGTAAACGTAATGCTTTCGAATCGTTAGATTACTTTCCTTTTGCATTAATATATGATTCTGATATTGTGTGTAATACTGACTTGAAAAGAATAAATACACGTAACAATGTCTCAAAAAATCTTATTTCAAAGACATCATTTGATGATAGGGTATTTTTATTGAAATTCTATCCGGGTTTCGATCCCTCTTTTCTTGAATGCTTTTCAAATTTTAAATATAGGGTCATTATTTTGGAGGGCACAGGGCTTGGACATGTTAATAAAAACTGTTTTCCTTACCTTGAAAAATTGATAGATTCTGGAATTGTTATTTTTATGACATCTCAATGTATTTATGGGAGAGTACAAATGACTGTTTATGATACAGGCAGAGATCTTTTAGATTTAGGTGTTATTCCATTATCTGATATGAGTTCTGAGACTGCAGAAGTTAAGGCTATGTGGGCACTAAGCAATAGTTCAAATAAGAAAGAGCTTGTTGAAATAATGAGGACCGATTTATCAAATGAAATCTCTAATACTTCTCCTCTTATATCTTGATAAATATTGGAATGATTTTGATGAAATTTGATTTTGATAGCTTGAAGGTAAAAGTTGGATTCGAAATACATCAGCAATTAGATACAAAATCTAAACTTTTTTGCAATTGTAAGTGTGAAGAGGCTAACGGCAGTTATGATAATAATTTTATACGTATTCTAAGGCCTACTAAAAGCGAGCTAGGTAATTTTGATAGAGCTGCTATATTTGAACATACAAAGATGAATACAATAAAGTATTATTCTAAAGTTGGTTTAAGTTGTTTAGTGGAAGCTGATGAGGAGCCACCTCATGATGTAAATAGGAGTGCATTGGAAACAGTTTTGTTATTTTCGCTTGCCCTAAACTCAAACATCGTTGATGAAATTCATGTTATGAGAAAGCTAGTAATAGATGGATCAAACACTAGTGGATTCCAAAGAACTATGCTTGTCTCTACTGGTGGAAACTTAAAAGTTGATGGTTTTGGAAAAATAGGCGTTCAAAGTATATGTTTAGAAGAAGATGCTGCAAAATTGTTGCCACACTCCAAGTTGTATAAAGAATATGGTCTGGATAGACTTGGAATTCCATTGGTGGAAATCGCCCTAGAGCCAATATCTGGAAAACCAGATGAAATTGTGAATGTAGCTTTAACACTTGGCAGATTATTGCGTAGCAGTAAACGTGTATCAAGGGGACTTGGAAGCATAAGGCAGGATGTAAATATCTCTGTTAATGACGGAAAAGTTGTTGAAGTTAAGGGTGTTCAACAATTGTCTCAATTAGTTAAAGTTTTAGATTATGAAACAAAGCGACAATATGGACTAATAAAAATTGCCGAGGAATTTGAAAAAAGAAATATTGATGATGGTTTTATAGGCGATAAAATTCAAGATATTACCTATCTGTTTAAAGACTCATCTTCAACTATATTGAAAAAGATCCTAAAAGATGCCAATTCGATTTTATTATCAATTAGGCTTGGGGGTTTGAATGGTTTGATTGGTTATGAGCCCATTAATGGTATTCGTTTAGGCAAAGAACTAGGCGAATTTGTTAGATTTTTTGGTTTGGGGGGTATTTTTCATTCTGATGAATTACCAAATTATGGAATTACTGTCAAAGATGTTGAAAACATCAAAGAACTTCTTGGTTTTTCTAATAGTGATGCTTTTTTAATTATTGGGGGAAATGAAAAAAAGATAAATATTGTACTAGAGCCGTTAATCCGACGGATACGTGAGTTTAGACATGGTGTAGTTGCTGAAACACGATCTGCAACAATGGATGGATCTACCATTTTTTCTAGACCTAGGGCAGGTTCATCAAGAATGTATCCTGAAACGGATACTCTGCCTATACCTGTAGAGTCGGTATTACTTGATGATCTAAAACAAAAAATACCCTTATCTTGGAATGACCTGATTAGGCAAATAATGAAAAAATATGAATTAAATAATAATCTATCCGAACATATTTTTGATTCTCAGTATTATGATATTTTTGAAAAAATTGTATCAACTTCAAAAAATATCACACCAACTTTTGTTGCTTCCAAACTGACAGAAGATATAGTTAGCCTTTCAAGAAATAACCTTGATAAATCACTGCTTACAGATATTATTCTAATTGAAGTTTTTGATAATCTTGAAAAAGGTTTTATAGCTAAAGAATCTGTGACCTTGATATTTGAAAAAATCATGAAAAAGGAGTCTATGACTGTAAAAGAGGCTATGAATTCATTAAATTTGATTGAAATGAATGATGATGAATTACATAAAATATTGGATAAAATATTAAATGATAATGCTCGTGTTATTAAAGAAAAGGGCATCAATTCAATTGGTGCACTCATGGGTAAAAGCATGATTATGTTGAGAGGAAAAGTTGATGGATATAAAATCAATGAATATTTAAAACAGAAAATAGAACACTTTATTAATGATGAATTCTCCAAATGATATGACTAGAAGGCCAAAATCAATACATTGCCATTATAGGGACTCTTTCATCATTAATTCGGATAATTTGAAATCCTTTTTAATTAATAATTCGGTGATTTGTGTAGAGTTGAATAATATCGTTAATTTGATGTCTCAATACTACAATCAAAAAGTTGATGTTATATTGGAGGTCTGTGATGATGATAACTGGACAAAATTAGAATCATTTTCTTCTCCATTGATTTTATTTATTTGCTGCATTGATAAAATTGTTACCAATAAAGAAATAGTATTGTCTCAAAAATCTAAGCATGTATTACAATCTTTTTTAAGATCTTTGGAATCTTGGATGATTTGGTAAATGAGTGTTGTCAGATAATTTGATTCAATAACTTTTAAGTGTCAATAATTAGGCTAATTAAAAAAGATTTTAGTGTGCATGTGGTGGTGGTGCACTTCCTTTTGACAGTGATTCATTAAACGTTCCTTCGGCTTTTTCGTGAAATTCTAAATTAGATTGATCTACTTTAATGGCTTGTGGAGGGCAAACAGATACACATGCCATACACCAGATGCAATCATGTTCTCTGATTGGATCTGCTTTGTCAGTATAGTCTTTTCTCTCTTCTTTTACTGATGCGCCTTCGCCTGCAAACTCGTGATTTATTGCCTCTTTGGCAGGGACGTCGTGTTCTGTCCTATACCATTGAAAAACTTGAACAGGGCAGGCTTCAATACATGCTCCATCTGCTACACAAGAATCCCAGTCTACTGCTACCATAGTTCCACTAACGCCTATCGGCTCGATAGGTTCTCCTTTAGCTTGAAAGGCCTCTTTAACTTCTGCATTCTCAGCAGCTTCTCCCAGACTGCCTGGTCCCCAGAGATAGTGAAAATGTTCACCATCGGAGTGTTTTATTTGTCCGATAACTTGATGATTCTTTGGAAAATCTGGATCTATTGGCATATTTTTTCTAGAGGTACTTGATTTTATATATTATATAAATCATGTGCAGCAGAAACATAAAAATAATTTTATTCATTTTGTTTGTCTGGCTTAATAAATAATTAAGAATAAATATAAAATGAAATATAGTTGTTCTTATTAATCCGATAAATTAAACAAATGGTTTTTAAACTCGGTTCAACTAGAGTTGTTATGGATGCGTAAAATAAAATAAAGCTTTTTTAATTATTTTTAATTATTTTTGTTTACTAGTTGTATGTATTCATATGCTGACGTTTCATTATCAAATGCATATTGCACCTTTTGAAACCTTTTTCTAAGTTCTATTACATCTTGCAAAATTTTGCTACTGTCTTGTTTATCAATAACTATTTTTTTAATGAATGTTGCTATCTCATACATTTCGTTCTCCTTCATGCCTAACCTTGTTACTTCAGGGACCCCTATCCTTATTCCACTGGGATGTAAGTAGTTTCTACCTTCCTTTATATCACCTGGAAGCAGTTGCCTATTTAAAATAATGTTGCATTTTTCAAGGTCTTTTTCAATGGTTCCGCCGTCACCGTATTTTGAAATATCTACTGCTAGTTGATGTGATTCTGTATACCCTCTTTTTTCTCCCAATACATTAAACCCGTAATTTGCCAGAGAATAGGCCAGCATCTTTGCATTCTTGATTACCTGTTTTGCATATTCTTCCCCAAATTCTATTATTTCTGCCAAAGCAATAGCTTTTCCGGCAACATGATGTAAATGATGACTACTCGTATTACCTGGAAATATCGCCTTTTTAATAGATTCAGCATATTTCTCAAGTGAAACTATTATACCCCCTTGTGGACCCCATAACGTTTTATGAGAACTCATGGTCATAGAATCCGCGCCTTCTCTAAGTGGATCTTGAAACTGGTTTCCTGCAATTAATCCAGCCACATGTGCCCCGTCATAATTGACATAAATGTTATGACTGTGTAGAAAATCCGACAATTCCTTTACCGGATGAGGAAATAGAAACAGACTTCCTCCAAACATTGCGATTTTAGGGCTTTTTCCTTCATTTGCCATTGTTTCAATTTTTTTCTTGGTCATATCCGCATCTATGGTCATTTCTTCTTTGGAAAATGGAAAATGTTCTATTGTTAGACCATGTACCAACCCTGCCGTTCCTGAATGTTCTTTTTTCCCGTGAGAAATATGACCACCACTGGGAATAGATGATGCTATCATATAATCACCGGGATTTGAGAATGCGGAATATATTGCTAAATTTGCAACAACCCCGGATGTTGCTCTGCAATCAGCAAACTCTGATCTAAAAACCTTTTTTGCTAACTCGTTACAGATGTTTTCTACTTGATCGATATATGTGCATCCTGCATAAACTCTTTCCCCTGGCCATCCCTCTGCATATCTATTTCCAAAATCCGAAACAACTGCTTCTCTTACTGCAGGACTTGGTATGTTTTCACTCGCTATTAATGGAATAGAATTATTAAACCAATTGTGATGTTCTTTCATTAACTTTAAAATATTATCGTAAAACTCTTTTGCTTCCATTATACATTTGTTAAAATTATAACTATTTTAAAATATCGTAATAAATTTTGATATTAGATCTTTTATTGATAGCTTATTGATAACATTCGTTGTGTTTTATCTCATCTTTATGACAATAATTTTATACTACATGTATTTTATCTACATTTGCAGAAGGTTAGTCAGATGGAAGGATATTGTGTTAAATGTAAAGCAAAAAGAGAAATGAAAGATGAAAAACAAGTTACTATGAAAAATGGAAGACCTGCTACTCAAGGCACATGTAGTGTGTGTAATACAAAAATGTTTAAAATAGGGGGAATTAAAAAGGACGCAAAGTAAATAATTAGTTTACTTGCATAATCAATCAGTATAAAATAACTATATTTTGAAATACTTCCATTAAATTGCTAAATCTTCAGCATGAGAATCTTTTGTAAATACCATTAGTATCTATATATTATATACAATAACCTTTTGATCAAATTTGTTTATATAGATGTTAATCGCATGTTATTCCTCTTTATTAATGACATGCGATAATGCAGTATCATCTTAAATGGTGAGAGGCTAGGTAGGGACTGTAAACAACTGATTTTATTGTATGATGAAATCTTCTTACCTATTTCAATTAGTTTTATAATCTGAGATGATTGATTTAGTTTTAATTAATATTGTGTTGCTTTTTACCCTTTATTGTGATAGAACCATACAAGCCATTTGAAAGACCAAGTTGGGATGACTATTTCATGATTCAGGCTATTTTGGCAAAATCAAGGTCCAATTGTTTATCTAGGCAAATAGGTGCTGTACTGGTAAAAAATAATAGACAAATATCTACTGGCTATAATGGTACACCTATGGGTATCATCAATTGTTTTGAAGGGGGGTGCAAGAGGTGCTCTGAAAGAATTAATGGTGTAATAAAATCCGGGGAATCTCTTGATAGGTGTATCTGTGTCCATGCAGAAGCAAATGCCATAATGCAGTGTGTTATGTTTGGTAATGCTGGCAGTACCAGTAATGCCACACTGTATTCTACATTGTCTCCATGCATAGAATGCAGTAAGATGGCTATTACTGTTGGAATAGGAAGAATTGTTGTTCTGTCCAAGTATACTGAAGACGGTACTGAAATCTTAAAACAAGCTAATATACAGCTTTCAGAAATGGATCCATCTAAATTGCAATACTGGTTATTGAAACTTTGCAACTAATCTAAGTATGTGATAAATTATCACCTGTACAAAATATTAACAGGACAAAAAAAAGTTTATGGGATGGATCTGCTGTAGAGTTTTCCCTCAAGTGCTAGTTTGTACATTTCTGCTACATATGGGTTCCTTGCCGGAGTTTCTGCACCCAGTTCAACCATGCGGGCATACACCCTGACCACATAGGCTAACGCACCCATAAAGGCCACAACTACACCCATGTTAAACATCCAGTGGTTTGGCACGGAGAATATCTCCTCAACAAACCAAAAGTGCCACATCTCGTTGATGCCGATTGTGAACATTGTTGCCAAGTAACCGATAATGGTTATCTTTAGGCCCGTGTTCATGGAGTTGTTTGGTCCTCTCAAGGCCGGAACCCTTCTGTCGTACATCGCAACAAACCCCCAACCTAACGGGAGCGCAATAAAGTGGCTGTACAACCACCAGTGGGCTGGTGTGAAGGCGCTGTCCCTGATGGCTGTCTGGTGCAATGATCCATCAACGAAGTTGTCCACCTCTACTGATGCGGCAATTGAGCCTAACATTATAATCATGATGTATATTTTCTTTAGTCTCTGTATCTCTACTTCCTTTGGAATTAATGCTGGCATTTGGGCCATTTTTCTTCACACATACTCCATCACCAAGTTATATAAACAATGCATTGCAAGATATGCAAACAAAACATGAAAAAGCAGCAAAATAACTAATGATTGCTAAAAGCCATGTAAATTTTAGAACAAACTATGTGAGATTTGATGTTTTACTGAATCTATCATTGGTGATTAACAATATTGTTTAACTGACCGGCCGAATAAAAATAATTAGTGGTTAGTTCTAACTAATATAATGAAACCAGTCATCTTTTTTGATTTAGGCCAAACCTTGGTAGATGAGTGGGATTTTATTAGTTATTTTGACAAATTATTATTTGAATCTCTTAATGGATATGGTGCAAGGATTGATTTAAGAAATTATATTACATTGAGAAATAACCTAATCATTAATAGAAAGATTGGTTCCGCTGGTTTATTGGACATTGTTTCATTGACAGCTCAACTAATACTTCCGAGAGGATATGATTCTATGCTTTTTAATAATATAAAAGATAATTTATTAGAAAATAAAAAGAAACTAATTAAATTGTTCAATGAGGTTCATCTTATTATTCCGTTATTGTCTAAGACGTATTCATTAGGAATAATAAGCAATAATTCGTCAGGCTCTGTTGATTTATTAATAAAAGATAATCTGTTTCGGTATTTCCGAACAATATGTTTGTCTCAAAACATCGGTTCCAGAAAGCCTGATCCTAAAATTTTTAATACAGCTATAAAAGATTCCTATACATCTATTGAACATTGTGTCATGATAGGTGATAGGTTGGATATAGATATATTCCCTGCAAATGAACTTGGTATAAAAACTATTAGAACATTGAATTCTATCTATAATGTTCAAAAACCTATATGCAAAGAGGAAGAGCCATCGTATACTATTAAATCTTTAACCGAACTTCCTGATATTTTGTCATCTATTTTTTAGGTTTGCTGTTGTATTGTGTTTACCATTTTTATCCAAATCTCATCAAGTTTTTTTTCTGAAATTTTTTCTTTTGTAAACATGGTGTGAATTGCAGTAGCGTGATCAGATTTTTTTATTGGAATTATGTGTACATGCAAGTGAGGAATCTCTTGCCCCGCTTCTTTCCCGTTGTGTATTGCAATCAACGATGAATTGCTTTCCAATATTTTCTCAATATGGCTTATTAAAAAATGTAACGTAGTGAAAATATCGTTATTTTCTTCTACAGTTAAATCTTCAACCTTTGTTTTATGATTTTTTGAAACTATTAGTGTGTGTCCTTCTTTAAGTGGAAATGCATCAAGTAATGCTACCGAATGCTTTGTTTCGTAAATTTTTCTAGCCTTGATATTTCCTTTAATAATTTCACAAAATACGCATAAATTCATATAGATCTGATTTATAAAACCTTATTTTTATGTTAGATCTATAGTGCAAATGTAACTACATCTGCAATTTCGTATTCTATCTCACTATTGTAGATATGCTTTTATGTTATAACTGGCTAAGCTAAGGTATCTGATACCTTTTAAATTCGATCACCTTTTTCTAGTTATTGATACCAAAAGGACTAATTTATAGCAAAATATTAAAATGATGTATAGAAAAGGATGTGCCTGTTTTTATTAAAAAGAAGTAACAATCACTATCTATATTGATAAATATGCATACTCAACAATAGGAATTAATTTTGGTATTTGTCTTGCTATATGTTATAATATGTGTGTTAATTGACTAAAGTTAAATAGCATATATTATATCTCTTTTGTAATTTAGATTACTCTAGAATTGTGCAATTAAATTTTTCACTTGTTTTAGAAAATTAAGATAAAATAATTACAACTAATTGATTGTTATTGCTAATTAGGTGAGGTTGTTGAAAATCATTTAGAGATATCTTTTATTTATTATATATTAATAAAATAGATTTCAAATAAAAAATTATAAAATGAAGAATAATTCAATTAATGAAAAACTGGTAGTTACAATCCCTTTAAGCCTGAAAATCACAAAAGGATTAAGTGATCCTCATAGAATCAAAATCTTGGATCTACTTTATCATAAAGAACTTTCTGTAAGCGAGTTAATGGTTTATTTAAAAAAATCGAACTTTCAGATAGCAACAACTACATTAAGACATCATTTGAATGTTTTAAAAAGAAATGGTTTAATCAAGATATCTAAAACCAAAGAAGTAAAAGGCACCTTGGTGAAATACTATAGATCAACTCTAAAAACTTTATTTTTTAATGATTTGTCTTTTGAATCTGTTATCTCTGATAATATAAAAATAATTAATTCTTTGTATCCTAAATTATATAAAAATATAAATGAATTATTTACTGATGAAAAAGAGTTAATTTTAGATCTAACAAAATCAAAGACTATGTGCAAAATTTGTAATACTAATCATCAGAATGAAACTTTATTATTTATAATATTTAGTGTAGTTCTTACTAAAGTGCTTAACAAAGTATTAAAAACAAAGATAATATGATAACTATTGCTTTTTAGATGTGATCTTTATTATCATATAGAATGTTAGTTAATTGATATCGATTGTATTTTATATCTATAACTTCTTATTTTATTTAATGCCTTTGCTTGAGCTAAAACATGTGAAAAAATATTATTCCATAAAACAAAATGCGTTTAAGTTTGTTTCACCCTCTATGAAGATTAAGAAAGTCATTGATGACGTATCTTTTGAATTGAACCAAGGTGAGGTTCTGGTATTGGCAGGTGAATCTGGTTCTGGAAAAACTACATTGGCTAAACTTATCATAGGGCATATAACTCCTGATGCTGGCGATATTGTTTTTCTTGGACAGAGCATTAATAATTCAAAAAAAAATAAAAGCTTTTATTCGTCAATACAAATGATTCATCAGGATCCCTACAGTTCCATCAATCCGTATCTTAAAATCAAAGATATTGTTATGGAACCATTAAAAATCCATAATAGCAATCTAAGTTATGCCGAAAAAGAAAAGAAGGTTAGAATAGCTCTAAGCAGAACCAAATTAGAGCCTATTGAAGAGTTTTTAGAAAAATATCCCAATATGCTTTCTGGCGGTCAAAGGCAACGTGTATCAATCGCTAGGGCCATTGTGAGCATTCCTCGATTAATAATAGCTGATGAACCTGTATCAATGTTAGATGTTTCTATACGCGCAGAAATCTTATCTTTATTAAATGAATTGAGAAATAGTTTGAATATTTCTATTATTTATATTACCCATGATTTAGCTACATCGAGATTTATTGGTGATAAAATTGGAATTATGTTTGCAGGGAACTTGGTTGAATTTGGGGATATAGACGAAGTACTTTTAAATCCACTTCATCCATACACTTGGATGTTATTGGATGCTGTAAATTTTTCTTCATCCGGCTCTAATGTGTATTATAAAACCCCTGAGCAAACAAATTCATTTAATGTTCCTTCGTCTGGCTGTAAATTTTATAATGGCTGTAAACTGTCTTCTAAAGAATGCACCAATGATCCTCAGAAATATGAAGTATCTAAGGGACGGTTCATATCTTGTTTTAATTATAAAAAACATGATGTAGATGATAACTAACTTAGAGCCTATCCCAAAATTATCTTTCTGCAGGTGATGATACAGCATGAGAACTGTACCAACCCGAGATAGTTCTCTGCTTTCTTTTCATACCTTGTGTACAGTTTCCTGAATCGGTTATGCCATGAGTTGGTTCTCTCCACTACCCATCCTCTGGCATGATGTCTTTTTCGATTCGGCATCTTTTGCGTTTCTGTCTTGACCTCCTCTCCTCTTTTTCCCTTGTACGGTAAATGCGGCACATATCCTCGGCTGATGATTTCCTGTTTTGCCGTC
>JBBJMN010000131.1:0-5306 GCA_037720485.1 Candidatus Nitrosocosmicus sp. | reverse complement strand
ATGGCAGTAGCCCGGCCCAGATTCGAACTGGGGTCAAAGGCTCCAAAGGCCTCTATGCTTGTCCGCTACATTCGGTATTTAATAATGCTACCGGGCTTTCCGGGCATTTTATTATAAAATTTACTTTCATTATAAGTTTTACGAATTAGAGTTTATGTACAATACAAGCTTGTCTATTGGATCCTCCATTGTATACAATATCCCCCTAGCTTTTTCTTTTAATAGCATGCAATTCTGATCGTCATTCAAAAACATGTTCACAAGGGATACAAGTCGAGACACGGTAAAAGCTCTCTTTATTAATCCTGTTCTTTTCAGGTAATCATCTACATAAAAATGGACAGGTGCAATAGAGATTGTAGGTTTGCCCAAAAGTGCCGATTCTGCAGTCATGGTACCCCCAGCACCAATAAAAACATCAACACTTTTTAACAGCTCAAGGCCATCCACCACATCCGTCAGTACTATAGCTTTGTTTTTAAAGCGCCTTGAGATTTCGTTAATTTGATCTGCATACCTACAGAGAATAACGATATTGTTTTTTTCATTGAAGTGTTTGACTATACAATCAACCAAGGCCAATGGCTGTGTAATTAATTTTTTGTTGGCTATATAAGCTGCTTTTGATTCCTCCAATCTTATCAATATGGTTTTTTTTGTGGGATTAACATTCAAATTTTCAAGAATCCCTGTTTTTTCGCTGTCATTGTTAATTTTGTTGAGATGGGATTTATCATGTCTAATTAACCAGGCAACAGGGTCCAATCCATTGTATCTGATAATCTGCTTTGATGAGATACCGTATTTTATCCATGAAGATATAGGAATTATAGAGGGTGAAAACAGATTGGTCAAAAGAGGCAAAGAGAGCCTCGCAACTGCCTCTGCATGGGGAGAGTCATTAAAACCTAAATGATTAATACCCAATCCATAAGAAACTCTTGAAGCTTCAGGAGATGAAAAACTAATTACCAAGTCAGGGGAAAAATCGTGAATTATTTTTGACAACTCCATAATACGATCCGTACTATTATAGAGTTTGTTATAGAGATCAGCGCCACCATGACTACCTACAAACAAAAGGTCCAACCCTTTTATTTTAGACAACTCATTGGCCTCCCTGTAATTCCTAGAGGTGCACAAAACTTCATTGTTTTGTTTTCTTAAAATATCAATTGCAGGTTTAAAAAACATTATTTGTTTAGGTGTCAAAATATCAAACCAGATCCGCACAACAACTAAAAATATCACTTTAACATTAAAAAATTCTTTCGATTCAAGGAAAAAGCAAAACGAAATTGCAATAAAAATCAACAAACCCAAAACTAAATAAATAAATAGAAATCTTAAGTTAATGGTGAAGTAAAGAATTTTAGAAGAAACTATCAGGTTTAGCAATGACAACAGCAATGACACAGAAAATACAAATACTGCACAAAAGAAAGAGATTGAGACAAACGACGAATCAATAACCCCCCCAACCCAAAATAAGGATATCGTAATTTATGGGTTAAGTACGGAGGGCTACGAAATAGCAAAAAGGATATTGCAGCATCAATCAAGGGTAGTCATTATTGATGAAAATTCAAGGTTAGGCATATTATTGACTCCAAAAATAGTAAAAGAATACCCAAATATTGCATTTTTAATGGAAGAGGAGTTATTATTAAATTTAGAGCCATTTGATAAATCCATAAGTGGTGCTCCAATTATATTCTTTGTTCCGAGAATTAGAAAAACAAACTATGATGTAAAAAACGACATAATTCCGAAATTTAAAGAAATAATATCTAATTTAAAAAAAAACACCTCAATTGTTTTTAATATCCCATTAGGGATAGGTGGAAATACAGAAATAATAACATTGATAGAACACCTATCGGGTTTTACCGTAGGAACAGATATTTTCTATTACTATAATCCGTTAGACAAAATTGAATCGGCAGAAACAATCATAGGATCATATCAGCAAATAAGCGATACTTATTTTAGCAGTACCATAAATTTAATCTACAAGTTAGGTAAGCAAAAACTAAAGATACTGAGTATTTCATCTGCAGAGTTATTGTATACAATTAATATCGTAAACAGATACTCCAACATGACATCAATTAATGAAATCACAAAGATAAATAGAATAAAAGAAATCAGAAGCGAAATATCTCAAAATAACATAGAGCCCATATATTTTGATGAGATAGTGAATGGTTTGTTTGATTTAAGGATTCTGAGTTTGTCGCTTACAAACTCATCAGCCTTGGGTTATATTATCAATGGTACGATAAGGTCAATTGAAGGATTCGCAAAAAGCCTTGTTGAAGAAATAAGAATTCAGTTAAAATTGAGAGAAATAAAGGCCAGCAGAACAAAAGTTACTATATTGTGGACTATTGACAATAATGAAATGAGAGGCGACAAAACCATAATGCTGGAATCACTAAAATTAAAACTAAGGGACTATATTGCAGAAGTAGACACCCAATCTATAGAAAACTATCTACCAAATACAGTGACCAACATAATAATTGCATGTTCAAGCGAAGACTATAAAAAGATAATATCAAAAATAGATAAGAACCACCACCACAACTCCAAAATAATAGTAGTGTCAGCCAACACATTCTTTAACACAGTAGAAATATAATCAATCAAAGAAACCAAAAAGAACACAGACTTATGTTGTTGTTCTGCAACATATAACAATAAAAAATCCAAAGAATAAAAGACGGATCAGAGGTTCCAGTTGTCTTTTTTGATGTTATATTCCTCTCTAGAGTATTTTACTATTGCAGGGTGTCCCATTACGACAACATCTGGGGGAACATCTTTAGTAACTACAGAAGCCATCGCAATAACGCTGTTTTTGCCAATCCTGACTCCAGGTTTAATGACAGACCGCCCCCCAATAATTACACCGTCTTCAACAATCACACCAATCATTTTTTTACTCATAGGGTATGGATCATTTGTAAACGTTGCCCCGGGCCCAACAAAAACATCATTTCTAATTTCCGTAAGTGGTGGAATATATACAGAGCCTTCTATACGGCAATTATCTCCAATTTTGACACCATAATCAACATGAGTTAGAGAACCAATCATGACATTGTTGCCTATTGATGTATTTTCACCTACATACGCAAAATGCCATATTTTAACATTTTTCCCAATTTTTGCTTTTGGAGAAACAAAATTAATTACAGGATTCGCCTTGTTTTCCAACAGTTGTTATCACTAAAACAACCACTATAAAAATCATATTACAGTGACTTGAAATTAATCGTCAATGCCCTACCAACTGCCAAGGCGACAATAAGCAAGAAAAAATTTATAGATTTAGGCAAATCAAAAGTATCAATAGGTGAGATAAACTGGCGCCCCAGTGTTGCTTGATATGAGCGCAGCTTCTGCGATTTTGGTTACTGCAGTTGCTTCCTCCGGGGTTACCAAAAATTTTGTTATTTTACCAGTCAAAGATTGAAGAAAATTTTTCAACTCCAAAGTCAAAGGTTCTTGAAATTGTCTTCGCGGAATAAGCGTTTTATTTTCATCGTCTATTTTTATTTCCTGAGTTATAAAATCTCCAGTAATAATTCCTTCCGAACAGACTGCACTGAATCTCCTAACTTTTTTTGGGGTGATCCAGTTGGAGGCAATAATTGCAACTTTTTGATTTTCAAATCCTAACATGATGGTAGCAAAATCTTCTGAAGAATGAAACTTTCTTCCTGATCGAGCAAAAACAACAGTGGGTTTTGAGTTAAAAATAAACAATGCAGTATCAATGTCATGCACAGAGGTATCATAAATTATTCCCACGTCCTTTATATGCAATGGCATTCTGTTTTCACGATGAAACTCCATCATTAACAGCTCACCACAAGTGTTTTCTTCAATAATGTGTTTAAGGTCTTGAATTGCAGGGTTAAATCTTTCAATATAGCCAGATGTTAATATCACATCATGTTGTTTTGACAATTTAGTCAATTCCTCACACTCCACCGATGAAAAGGACAACGGCTTTTCAACAAAAACATTTATTTTGCGTTTTATGATTTCTGATGCGATTGCATAATGAGTTTTGGTAGGGGTGCAGACCAAGCAGGCATCAAGATTATGTTCTTTTTCAAATAAATCTTTTAGGTTAGAGTAGGAATGTATTTTATATTTACTTGAAATGGACTTGATTCTGCTTTCGTCAGAATCACATACTGCACTTAACACACCCAAATCGTTTAGTACACGAACGTGATTCTTTCCCCAACCTCCCGTTCCAATTACTGCAATATTTAAGTTATATTCGCTCATTTACGGGTCCACTCGCAATAAAATGCAAATAGACATTAAAGGTAATTTCGTCAAATAGGGTTACCACACACTAGTAAGCCATTCCCTGAATTGGCTAACTTCAGAAATCACCATTTTTTGGTAAAAACCAGAAATCTGTTTTGTAATTTCACCCACTAAACCACCGCCGATAACATGATTGTCAACTCCTATGACAGACGTTATTTCTGCAGCTGTTCCCGTTACAAATATCTCATCCGCCATATACAACTCAGAGCGTGTAATGGTGCGCTCGTAAACTTCATAGCCAAGGTTTTTCGCTAATGTAATGGCTGTATCCCTCGTAATTCCCTCAAGTATAGAATCTGAAAGGGATGGAGTATATATTTTGTTATTTCGAACAACAAAAATATTTTCACCTGGTGCTTCACTAACATTTCCATTGCAATCTAACAAAATAGACTCATCATACCCAGTCCTTTTGCATTCTTGAGTAGCCAATATAGAATTCAAATAATTACCTCCAGCCTTGGCCATTGGAGGGGTAGAGTTTCCATTAATACGCCTCCATGAGGAAATACAGGTTCTAATGCCACTTTCAGGAAAATAACGGCTGAAAGGAAATGCAATTATAGCGAGATGAGTTGGCGACTCCATATTGACGTTTAGGTCAATTCCATGCAGCCCAACAAAAAGTAAAGGCCTAATGTAGCAAGACTCTTTAATATTGTTCTTTCTTAGTAATTGAATGACATAACTACAAATATCATCTAACGAATATTTAGGATTAATAGAATACATTTCCGCAGACTGAATTAATCTTTTTATGTGCTCCCTTAGTTTAAATATGAAAAGATTGTTACCATTTGAATAACCCCTTATGCCTTCAAAAACAGAGGTTCCATAATGCAATGCATGAGTTGTAATAGGTACATTGACGGATTCCCAAGATTTGAATTCGCCATCAAACCAAATAAAATCAGCATTCTTAGTTTTCATAGATTTGCAAGTTTTTTACT
>JBBJMN010000130.1:0-5402 GCA_037720485.1 Candidatus Nitrosocosmicus sp. | reverse complement strand
AAAAAGTATTGTACAAGTAAAGTAAAACAGAAAATCAACATTAAAGAAATACCAATTCATTAGGTGCGTTTCAATTTCGTAATCACAAATTTCAAGTCTTTCAATTTATAGATACTGCTTAAAACATTATTGTTTATTTTGGTTCTGATGATAGCATAGAGTTTACAACCGGCTTCATGACTTTCCTTTTTTAGTCACTGTCTACACTAAAAAAAATTATTAAGGTAACAAAGTTTAATAATAATAATCAAAAAACATAACGAGCTAGTATTAGATAAATTTCAAAGTTAGATCTATATGGCATAATCACTTTACGGCCCTTCTTCCCTAATTGAATATCTTCTGTCTCTCCAATTTACAGCACCCTTATGTTTTGAGTGTATAATTGAAGAAAGAAACGCAACAAGTATAAACGAACCAGATAGAGGAAAAAATATTGAATACACCAGATTTTGAAATACAATATACCTCAACTGTAAAGCATTATTTATCACTATTAACAGAATAGACATAGTTGTCAGAGATAATGCGATTAAACCTTTGGTCGATTCTTCTCCATCTAGGGCAGTTATAATTGAGAATGGCAGTATAATCAATGGAAGCAAGAGTAGGACAAACGTTGCAACAACCATTGTGGATGCTTTTATTTTCTCCTTTTTGTATAGCGGTATCATGAGTCTCCTTAGTCCATGCCATAAGGTAGAGGAATCCCTAGCCCATATTGCATTGATATATTTTTCGCCATGGACCACTCTAAGACTAAAGCCTTGTTCCTTAACTTTTCTTCCCAATTCCGCATCTTCTACAATTTCTTGCCTAACTGACTTGTGAGTTCCAACCATTTCATACGCTTCTCTCGTTATTATAAAAAAGCTACCAAAGAAATACCCCACCTTGGTTTTAGGATTATTTGCTTTTAACGCGGAAAACCTGGCCACTGAAAATGTCCAAAGTAGTGGCAAGGCAATCTTTGTCCAAAAATCACATGCCAATATTTTAGGTATTGCAGTAAGTGCATCAAGTTTCTCTGACAATAGTTGAGTTACTGCCAACGAAATAGTGGGTGTAGAATGAATACTGTCCGCATCAGTAAAAAGGAATAGGTCACCCTTTGAGTGGAGATAGCCCTGGTAGCATGCCCAATTCTTACCGGTCCATCCTTCTGGCTTTGGCTGCGCATTAACATAGATTATCCTAGGATGAGTCATACTGTGTCTTTTTATTATTTCCCCCGTCTTATCTGAAGAAGAGTCATTAATGGCAATTACCTCATAATTAGAATAGTCTTGTGCTAGTAGGCTATCTAGGCATTTGCCTATGTATTTTTCCTCATTTCTTGCAGGAAGGATTATGCTTACCATAGGGAAACGGGTATTTTGAGTATTTGCAACAGGTGCCAGTTTTGGTACGTCTTTTATCGATTTAACGGAATAAATCAGAAAATATACCAAGCTGGAAAATATGATCACCTGTAAAACAAATAATGTCATAAAAATTGTATTAGTGTAGTAATGTAGTAATAGGGGGAGGGTCATCAAGTATATTCACCTAGGTTTCTTTTAATAATATAGATATTATTATTAACTTTATAGTAATATTTTCGGAGCTTTAGAAGGGATTGAAAATCAAATTATGACAGGTAAACCAGAATTTGCAATTCAAGCCTGAAAACTATAACAGTAATAATGAAGTTGGAGATTCAAGTTTGGGTTAATGTTTTGAAAATCTAAAACTATTTGTATTGAATAGCGATTGTCAAATAATCAATTTGATTTTTCCTTTTTAATTGGTAAATGAGTAGTAGTAGTAGTAGTAGTAGTTCAGTTCTTTTCATTAGTATTTTCAAAATATCTAAATACCTTTTTAGTGGTGTTATTTGCAAGCTCCTTAGAAATGTCCATCCCTATACCAAATTTTGTTTTATCATGTTACAGGAACATTTATCACAGTCTTACTGTCACATGCTCCAATTATTTGGGACTAGAGGCACGTATTGTTTTTCTTCTTTTCCATGGTTATTTTATTATATTCATAATTGTTATTTCAATTACTCTTTTTGAGATATTGATATAATGCTTTAATTATAACTTATTTTATTATGATTTCTCTATATACTTGGATATTGACAAGTATCTACCACCACCATAATTTTCTAATAAAGACATTGATACCTTTGAAATTCCTAAATCTAATTCTTTAACAAACCCTTTTAGAGTTGTTAAATACGATGAGCCATTATAATTCCTATAAGTATTTTTAACTAATGTAACATCAACATCATCTTCAGTGGTACTCCTAATAATAATTATTAGTTATTGAGATTTAAAAAACTCGACCCCGATCATTAGTGAATTCATGATGAATAACAATTCTTATACAATAAATTCCATGTGCGCGAAACTTGCCAAATCCAATAAATCAATTTATACATTCCCTGTAACTTTATCTAATAATTATCTGTCCAAAGGAATGGTAAATGCAAAAGTCACACCACCAGGGTCCTTGTTGTTCTCTGCCCAAATCCTTCCACCATGTGCCTCAACTATGTTTTTGCAAAGATACAATCCCAAACCCGTTCCTTGAAATGATTTTGTTGCAAACTTGTTGAATAACTTTGGAAGAATTTCCTCATCAATCGCTTTCCCTGAATTAAACACACTAAACTTCACCTTGTCTTCCCATATTTCAACAAGGACTTTAATAATCCCTGAATCAGTGAACTTGTTTGCATTATCTATTAAGTTATAGAGTATCCGGGATAATCGAAACTGATCTGCAGACACCTCAAAATACTTTTTGTCATACCCTTCTACTAATTCGTCTTTTACCACGTTTTTTAAATCCAAAATCAGTTTGTTGTTATGTTTAAACTCCAGTTCCATGTGGTTGTTTTTGTCATGCAAAAGGGTTTGGCATTCCTTTGTCAGGTTCAAAAGATATGGGTACAAATCAATTTTTTCCTTGTTTAGCACCAATATTTTCTCCTCAATACGGGTCAGATCCAGTATGTCATCCGTTAGATGCATCAGCTTTCTGGCATTTTTTATGATAATGTTTAGCATTTTTTTCTGCCCTTCATCCGTTATTTTATCGTGAACCAACTCTGACAATCCCAAGATTGGTTGAATTGGATTTCGCAATTCATGCGCTGCCAAGTTTACAAACTCTTTCTGCAGATTGACAGATTCTTCAACATTTTGAATTAACTTTGTCTGATACCATAATCTCTCAAATGACAGTATGCTGGGCATTACAGGCTCTTTTCCGGCTGTGTACACTCCCGATTCAATTAACTGAGAGAACGTTTCCACTGAAGCGTAATCTTTATCTTGATTGAATTTTATGGTTAGTGATTTGTCCCTATCACATATGGCCATCATGGTATTCGTTTGAACTTCAAAATTAGTTAATCCCGCATTTTCAATCTTTCTGATATCAATACTACTTTTGCCTAATGGGGCATCACCCTCTTTTGCTGTTACGTTAATTTGGGTCCTTTCAGAAGGTTTTAGTGGTTCAGTGTTGTTAGTTAGTATTAATATCCTTACTCCAATCTTTTCTTGAAATGATTGCAAAATTGTTAAAATATTGAAGAGCCTTTGTGTGTTTTCAAAAATTGTACAAGAAGAAAATAAAAGCCAAACCTCTTTAGGGGTAGATCGAAGCAAGTTTGTTAACATAATTTGAACTTTTAACGGATTATCCATTACATTTAGCTGCGTATTTTCAAGATTTTCCATCTCTTTTATTTTTTCTACCGCAGGTATTGCCTGATCCCATAAAATGTCAAAATATTTTTGTTGCTGATGAATCAATTCCCTTGATGTGCTAAAAATGCATTGCTGGGTGGGATATTGTGTCTTGTGGATGCCTTCCCCAGCATTTACCTTCCCTTCATCATATAGCACTGTAGATGTACCCAGGTAATGCTTATCTGAGACTACAAATGTGCCTACGATACCATCCATATGTCTGACTTCAGAAAAATATTGTGACCCATCCTTGACATAGAATATGTTGTCTTTGGTGACTTTAATTATTGCTCTTAACTTTATGCCCCTTTCAAGTGCTTTCTTGTAAGCTTTTCTAAGGTCTGTCATATAATAAAATAAAGGGACAAATTCTCCAGGACTTGTTATATTCCAGTTATCAGCAGTTTCACCAACGCTTTTTACAAAAAGGTCATTTATTTCATCTCTTCCAAATACTATTTTTGTTTCTCCATCGTTTTCATCATTCACGGGAATAAAAGGATAAGGGTTTGTATTATATAGAGATTTAATTCCTGAGTAGACCAAACTTTTATTAGAATTGCGGATAATTGATTTCTTCTAATTAACCCATTACAAAACAAACTTTGACGGCTCATGCTTATCCGCCATATAGCAAGATTGGCAGTTTCAAATCTGTTATGATGATTAGATAGCGGGTTTATTGTTTCAGGTATAGGGATATTTGCAAACTATTTGTTGATAATGGGATTCAACACCCTACTGCTAGTGTTTCTACTTTATTGCACTGAAGCCAATAAAGATAAACGATGTTTGATATCCATAGAAACAATAACAACGTCTTTTCAAAAAAAGGGTTTGATGACTAGGTCAACACAAATAAAGATCTGAAAATTATTTACACCATTAGTGAAAACAATATTAACAGTTGAGCAATAACCATATTAACTACTCGTTTTGAAAACAGATAATAGTTTTTCAGTTATGTGATGTATGTGTTGTGTGTGATGTGGTTATCCCGCAGTAACAAAAATATTTTGCTGAATAACAAGTAGAAGAAGCCTTAACCTCTGTACAAATCAGATAATAGATTCTACGACATTCTATAAAATTATATAATCTAAGAAATTGCCATAAATAAATCCGCTACACCTTGATCACATTATCCATATACATTGTTGATTGATTCTAAACAATTTAGAAAAAGCCGGTTATAGATTTGATCAACCTGTTATACCAAATGAACATATATCAATGGAAATTGATTCGTAGCAGAACCCTTTTACCACAAGGAACTTAATCCCACATAGATTGCAACCATTGTATTTATGCAGAATTTTGATATTTTGATTTATTCTGTTGTTGCCCTTAAAGTGGTCTAAATATGATTTACATATGTTGATTTTACTTAACCCATATTTGCTTTTGAAATATATGCATTATTTTATATGAACAACCCTTATGAAATGCAGGAAATTATTATACAATACTAATAGACGTAAATGCGGATATATAATTACGAGATAATGCTGTTACCAAGATTTTCCCTTTTAATAATAAAATTATAAAACATCTGTATTTTTCCATATAACTAGATACGTTAGTGTTGTTTTTTACCTTTTAATTTGCTAACACTGTTTTTTATCCGTAAGAAACTTAAATGATTATACA
>JBBJMN010000036.1:0-18073 GCA_037720485.1 Candidatus Nitrosocosmicus sp. | reverse complement strand
CAAAGATACTCATAATAGCGGGTCTAATTTCCGCCACTCAATCCTGTGCACAGCCTCTTTCTCTTTTCCTCCAATTCCTTTTCCATCTTCACTTTCTTTGAGTGCAGATCCCGTATGTGAGCATTGAATAAATCCACTTTATTTTTCAAGTCCCTAAGGCGATTTGGGATTCCCAAAAGTTCATTTATCTGCTGTTTGCCAAGCCCCTCTTTTTTTATGCGGCTGTACAGATCCAGAAATATCGGCAGGTCATCCTTTAACTCATTATATACACATACCAACTTTCGCATATTTGCAAGTTTGAGGTAGTCCTCATAGTAGCAGATAACGGTTGGACTTTCAATGTCAAGTTCAATTGCGACCTCTAACCGAGGTCGCCCATCTAGGAACATCTTGAAGGCTCTGGCATAATCGGATTTGGATTCAAGTCTTTGTTCCTTTTCCGCTTCATCATCACCAGTCACTTTATTTAAAATCTGTCTAATAGTTTTAAAGGATACATGAGCCTCTTTAGCAATATCACGGGTTGTTTTTCCTTCGGTGGCGAGTTTGATTACTAACATCTCTTTTTCTTTTTTACCCAGAAGCATTACAGTATTAGATATGGTAATTCATTTAAAATAAAACAACAATGATTTTCATGATTCCTTTGATTTTTTGTGTTGATATGTGACGTTGTTGACAGGGCTTTGTATATCCATAAGCAAAGCGTTATGATGACCAATTAAATTATGTTCAAAGTCGCATCTGTATCCAGCTGTCCATCCATAAATTCGATAATGTCATTCTTTCACTATAAGAACTGCCATCTGAATAACTCATTGAGTAGCGGGATTATACTTACACGTAATTATTAGTTAGTGGGTTGATAGTATATTAGGAAATTATTGGGTCTTAGAAGAAAATCCTTAAGTTGTAATTGATCCTCTAATATAATTGAAATAAAACTTGAAGATGGAAATAGAGACAAAGCCAACCGAATGTGAGGTATGTGACGCTAAAACGAGTCATTATGTTAGGGTCAAATTTGGGTTTGGCAAGGGGGATCTGAAAGTATGCTCTCGCTGTGTGAGAGAGATGCATGAACTAATGGATGATTGAACATAATTATAATAGACCGCAGTATAGTCGGCGCTGTTAACTTACCCAAAAATCTATAGCTTGAAGATGCTCTATTTCAATTATGATCAGAAAAAGAAACAGAACACCTTCATACGATATTGGTCGTGCATTGTATTTGTACTTTCTTGGATTATCAACTAGATGTGTTGCCAAAGCAATGTTCTTCTTACACAAGGTTAAGAGAAGCCACGTCGCAATCTGGAACTGGATTCAAAAATGTCATCCTTGTAGAAAAATATCCTCAAAAAGAAAGAAAGTTGAGGAATACATCATAGACGAGACATTAATCAAAGTTGGATCAGAGTTAGTATGGCTTTGGGTTGCGATAGAGCCCGAAAACAGGCAAATCCTCGCACTATCCATATCCAAGGAAAGAAACATGCTAATATCAGAAAGGTTTCTCTCGGGTATAGTCAAGGTTCATGGGAAACACCCGGTTTCCACAGATGGCGGTACATGGTATCCTCAAGCCTGCAGGTTCCTAAAACTAAAACACCATCTTCATTCCTCGTTCGAGAAAAGTCTGATAGAAAGGAAGATGCAGTACATCAAGGACAGAACAGAAGGTTTTGACGATTACTTTCCATGCAGGCTTAAGAATTGCAAACTAAATCATGTACGGAACTGGTTGAATCTGTTTGTCAAATACCACAACAAGGAGGTGATGTATGCTTAAGTTAACAGGGCCAGAAAAAACATCGTTTATCAACAGAACTTACTCCATCAAAACTAATTATGCATTAATTCAATATTCTTTTAGATTATACTTTGGCTGTTTTACAAAAAATTTTAAATTTATTATGTTTATAATATTAATCCATATTATTCCCAAAGATGCAAAAGCAAATCATCATACAGTTTCACCAAATTTTTCTTTATGTCAAATTCTCTTTCTCTCTTTGACACATGTTCTCTAACTAAATCTCTTTTAAGGATTAGAATGACATCTTTTGACAATCAAGCAACTTGTGTTCAATTTATTTCCCGTCACCTTTTCATTTTACAATCTTAACAAACACAAGAAATCTATTTCCTTTTTGAACTATTAACAAAATTTTGATTAAATACCGAAAATCCAGCTAATCGCCATCCCAACGAATCATCTATATAATTTAACTTCAATTATCATGGCTTCACGCATACCTATATAGTAAAACCATTAAATAATTATGGAAAAAGTTCCAAAACTTTGTTATATGTACTAACTATATCTAAATAAAATGGATATTAGCAGGGTCAAATATATGATTGTTCACTTAATACCAACAAATAGTTTTTATTAAAAGTAGTTGAATTAGAAAAAAATTAAAGCCCAAATAATTTTCATAGTTGTGATCCTTAATATAGGAAATACCACAGATAATGGAAAATGAAATCAATGACATTGGAGAATTGAATTAACCATCGTTGCCTTTGGAATTGAATATCATTGCATCATTTAACATAAAATTTCAAAGTCACAAAAAACTGTCAGGTTTAAAGACTACCGTAACAAATCCAATGTCATATAGAAATCATCATGTTTTAAGTCTTAATACATTCTGTGAAATAGATAACATTTAATAAAAAGAAAATAGTGATTTATTTAGATGTTGACTGGAAACCCCAATAATAAGAGATAATTAACAATTATTGCATTATGGGGCAACACCATCAACAACGATAACAATTACTTACATTTCAGTAAGATCAAATTTTATTTATAAATAATTTTTAATCTCATTAAAAATATTGAGAAATTAAAGAAAAAAGACAAGTAAAAAAATCCTCTTTGGACTAAAATAAGTATTACAGACAACTGCATCAAATTCCATATAAACTAAAAATTATGTATGACACCTTGTAAAAAAAATGTTTATTGAAAAAAAACACATCTAAAAGTTATCTTAATACACATAGACCGGATTTATCAAACTGTAATTCCGTTATTTTTTTGGTATATGTTAAAGAAAAAATGTTTCGGTATTGGTGACCTACAACAACAACCAAACAAAAGAGTTTAGTCATTAATTACGCTGGTTTCCCCTTTTTTTGTATATTACACTATTATTACTGGCACATAAATTTGAAAAATAAAAAATACAGAAACAATTCATAATTATATAGAGGAATAATATTTAAAACTTCATAAAAAAATCAATTCATCAATTTATTGGCATAATCAATCGATACGGTCATTAAATTTAAACTTCTACAAAATTTTAGCAACAATAACATTTAATTTATAGGTAGGAAGCATCAAATAAGCATATAAAGCGATCACAACTTTTCTTTTGCCATATCGACCACTAAACTTATTTCTTTAAAAAACAATTCTTTCAGATCATTATTATAAATAGTTGCAGCTGGATGGTATGTTACAAAGTATTTGATATTATTTTGGGTAAAGGTGTTTCCATGGTACAGTCTCATATTTTTAAGATTTAAAAGCGATTGTAAAGCAGTTGCTCCGAGGATACAAACAATAGTAGGAGAGATTATCTGAATCTCTTTTTTTAGATAGTGCAAACATTTATCAATTTCGTTTTTGTCTGGAACTCGATTATTTGGTGGCCTGCATTTTACAACATTGGTAATGTATACATCATCCCTTTCCATTCCGGATTTTTTTAACGCTTCTCCTAACAGTTTACCTGCAAAACCAATAAATGGTAAACCCCATTTATCCTCGTTTTTTCCTGGCGCCTCACCTACAAACAATATTTTTGCATCAAGGCTTCCACGCCCCGGAACGGCATTATTCCTGCTATTACATAGTTTGCACAAGTGGCAAATGGTTACACTTGTCTTAACATCATTATACGACTTTATCTTATCAATCAAATCAATATTTAATTATTTAATTTATATAATGCTATATAGATATTGAGGTCTTTCACCATCATAAAATCTCATCCATTACTATCGGATAATTTTTATAGCAATGACATGGTTTTTTCTATCCAGATGCGATCAATGTTGTCAGATAGACACCAAATGTTCTGGAATTCAGAGATCAAGTAGATAAGATGGATCCCCCCCAAGCCTAAGCCTAAATCTTGCATATTGTCTAAGTTAAGAAAAAACAAGAGCCAATTTCAGGCATTTTAGTTCTTATTGCCACATTAAATAAAAGAGACATCTAATGCATCTTGACAACTATGTTTAAAACAACTGAGAAGAATTAAAGCAATTGAAAACAGATTTAGCAAAAATGGAAAGTATTTCTTTGAAAATTTATCGCCGGAATTGTGAAGGATTAAGATGAGAATATTCTAAACGGGTATAGACAATACATTTAATTTGACACTTCAACACTTAACCTCAAATCAATAAAGATAGATGAAAAGACGTCAAATAACGTATAGAAATTGCTATAAGTATAAACATTAAAAAACCAAATAATGCATAGAACAGTTTAACAAGTTACCGCCATAAAAAAATATTAATTAAGAGAGGTAATAACAATAATGAAAAAAGTTAAAAATGATAAAAATTGACGATAATAAAATTTTCCAAATAATCGAATCTCAAAAACCCAGATCAGTAGCCTTAAATGGACCTGAGCCACTGCTCCCAAAAATTCAAATTGTTTCCGAAGAAATAGAAAAAAAATACAACATCAATTCATACATCATTGGTGAGAAGAGTTGGGGCTCCTGTGATCTAAATACACATGCTGCCGATATGTTAAATGCAGATATTTTGTTTAACATAGGACATACAATAGCTATGGAAAAATTTGGTAATAAAGTATTTATGATAAATGCGTATGACGATATCAGTTTTGATAAGGTTGCAATCAAGTGTGCTAACGCATTAAAAGAAAAATTTAGTAACATTTCATTAGTTACAGACAGCCAACACATTCATCAGATTTCCAGGGTGAAAGACATCTTTGAAGAAAAAGGATTTTCAGTGTTCATCGGCAAGGGCAAAGGACAGCTTAATGATGCTCAAGTATTTGGCTGTGAATTTTACCCTGTGCACAACATAACCAAGAAAATAGAAGCTTTTGTTTTTCTTGGTCAAAGCAGGTTTCATTCCATTGGAGTAGCCCTATCCACAGAAAAGCCGACATATATGCTAGATCCTTATTTTGAAGAATTTTTATTAATTAATGAAGAAGCAGAGGTAGTCAAAAAAAAATCAATCTTATCAGTGTATAAAGCACTAGACTCAAGAAAAATTGGGATAATAATAGGTTTAAAAGAGGGACAATTTGCAAACATTAAAGCTCTGGAGATTAAAAAGGAATTATCCAGGTTAGGAATAGAAACTCATTTAATAGCCCTAACAGATATTACTAACGAAAAGTTACTTAATTTTAAGAACATAGACTCGTTTATACAGGTTGCATGTCCAAGACTAGGAACTGACAATTATTTCTCAAAACCTGTTTTATCCGTTCCACAATCATTAGCCTTAATCAAATTACTAAAAAAAGAACCGATAGAAGAATTTTTCAAAATTCAACACTGGTTATGATGGGTAAAAGCCTCAATAAAAAGCATAAAAATAACGATAGAGTTAAATAACAAATACATTGGCTTTTTATCAATTCATTCATTTAAAATGGTATCAAAATGTATCAAGTAAAATTACTAATTTACAGAAATAAACGTCGGGGAATGATCTTTTCAAAAAATGACTTTTTGTAAAGATTATATAATTAGTTAATCAATCAAAGGCAATTAATGGTTAATATTTCAAGAAAAACATCTTTAATAATCTTTTTTATTGCAGGTAGTATATTTATAGTGATAGGCATTGTTTCAGTAATAGATTCCAATACCCCTAGATTTGTACAAATTTCAGAGACAATCAAACCTAATCAATCTGGATTTTTTACTCCAGATATGAATATTGGGAATATTGCAAACATCTTTTTCAATAAATCGAGTGCATCAATAGTAATAACAGATCCTTTAAACAAAGTAATGATAAACAAAACCCAGAATAATAAATTATTCAATGAAACAATAAAATCAGATAAAGATGGAAAATATAAGATTCTTATAACTAATACAGGAAACACCGACATTAATTTGAATTTGGGAGCTTTTTCTAAGGCCAGTTCTATAGCTTTTAGCGGTCAAATGATGCTAATAATAACAGGAATAATTATAATAATACTTGGAATTAGAATGAGAAATCAAGCTTAAACTAAATAATCTCGGCCTTTTTATAAGAACCAAGTATTTTAAAAAAAAGGGTCTCCTTTTTTACATCTGATAGGGAGTTCATTATTACGTTGTCATTTGGATTGCCTTCAAAGTCAACAAAAAAATAATATTCCCATGGAACATCTTTAGTTGGCCTTGATTCAATTTTTGTTAAGTTAATATTTCTTAATGCAAACTCCTTTAAAATCAAAAATAAGGAACCAGGTGTATGGGAAATAGAAAAAATTATAGAAGTTTTATCCGCATTGTTTTGATAATCAGATGTTTTCGATATTACTAAAAATCTAGTAAAGTTATTGTTTTTATCTTCAATGCCTTCTTCAATTATCTTCATATCATAAATTTCTGCGGCTCTTTTACTAGCAATAGCCGATGCGTTAACCAAAGAATGCTCTTTTATTAATTTTACAGAACCAGCAGTATCATATGATGGTATTGGGTCTAAAGATTTTTTTCTTATATAATTTCTGCATTGGGCCAAAGCTTGAGGATGAGAATAAACAGTTTTTATGTCAATAGATTGTTTGTTAGCAATTAAACAATGCCTTATCCTTTGGTAAATTTCACCTATAACAAATAAGTGTTTTTCCACAAGTAAATCATAAGTTTCATTTACACTACCTTCTATAGAATTCTCAATTGGGATTACTGCAGAATCCAAGGAAGAATGTTCAACGCCATCAAATAAATCTTGGAAGGATCTAAATGGAATAAATTCAGAGAGGATATTGGAAAAATACCTGAATGCAGCTATCTCGCTGTATGATCCTGATTCGCCTTGAAATCCAATTTTCACAATTTTTCTCATCCCATAAGATATTGTTTATCATAAAGTGATGTAAAAGCCTCTTTACCATAATCAATGCAAACTTTTCTTTCCTCATAATTACCACAATTTGGGCATTTCAAGCCTCCAGAAACTTTAATTAGATCAGTATTTCCACATGAAAAACAAATTGTATAAACTAAACCTAAATCTTTGTCTTCTAATGTTATATGGATTGAAGAGTTCAACAAACTATAGACTCTTCCACGAATAATGTCACCTACTTTAAATATAAGCTTTCCCTTATAATTTCTTTCTCGCCAACTAGAATAATTATTACCCATATTAGAGATACGAGTTGATGCAATTGCGGAAAACCCAGAATGAGAATTTTTGTCATTGATATAGACGATTCTCACAGATATCATACTTCCAAACAGCATATCAATATAACCCGTCACAATATCCCCAATTTTTGGTATCATTGGAGGATTTCTTTGTGTAACATTTAATATTCTATTAACCATATTAACCACAGGTTTACCTATTACAGATGATCTTACTTCCCCATCAAATACAAAAGTATTGTTTCCTGATTCAAATTCTTCAATTACCGAAAGAGGTTTTCCTGGAAGCACACGATCAATTTCTTGAATTTTATTCACATCAAATCACAAAATATTATCTTCCTTATAGTTATAATTGTTACAGAAAATGCAAAATATATCAATTGAGAATGCATTAAACATTAAAAATACTTTTCATCTTGGTTATGTTTGAATTTAAATCCATTGAATGGAGTGTATAATCTACAAAAAGTAATTTTTTAAAAGTTTAGCACTAACTCTGTTTTTTATTTGTTTCACTAATTTATCTGTTTTAATAGGTTTTCAAAAACAAGATCTGAACTCATTACTCCTATTGATGTCGATAAAGTAACTTTTAATGAACTGCATGAAAAAATAAGAACAACGAACAAATCATCAAGTCCAAAGTGCAAGAGAGGATGACGATGTAACTATGCTATCCGATCAAGTTATGAAACTTATGGAGGAGGCGCAACAGCTAAAGATGTATAGAAATCAATGACATTTTACAACAAGTTATCTTTCACCATTGGCTTCAATTCCATCATTTCTAACGCTTTTTTGAGGTTTTCATCCTGACACAATATATCAAAAGTTACATTATATGGGGAGATTTCTCTTAGTTTTGTTAAAAAAACCAACAAATGCGTTCTACACTGATCAACAACTGATAATTCTAAGGAATCAATTCTCTTTCTGTCAGTCTTTGCTCCAAGACTTAAGACTGAATCATTAACGTGAATAGAAAACCCGCATATCTTTATCCCATTTCGTCTTAGAACCGCCTTCTTTTCATCCCTAATAGTAGTTATACGAGAATTATTTTTGAGGTTATACGGATTTATTATTTCAATTACATTCTCTTTAATTTTGGGCAGAATTTGGGCTTGGTAAATCCAATTCCATTTGAAAGCCTTATTCAAAAAATATTGCAATCCATAGTAAGATTGAGATGGTAGGGTTGATTTGAGTGAATGGGAAAAAATCAAAATAGAGGCTAATTGCACATATATGTTTCTAATCTAAAGTAGATCTATTGGTTAGACTTATTTTCATTTGTGAGTGACTCTGGCTTTTCTTCTGGAAAGAGCAAGCGGCTTATTTCGTTCTCTGCCGTCTGACCATAAAGATCAGGATGTATGTAGTAGCCCCTTTCCTTATCGGGCTTATCTTCCTCAACCTGAACACTGTGAGCATTCGCCCAAGGATCCTTGCGTATACCAGTTACCTGCCAAGAGACTTTCATACCTGAAATCCCTCCTGCAATCCTGAAGCGACTGTTGTTATTATTGCGGCCACTGCTACTATAGTCTGTAGTCGTGTCCGAAATTTCCTCTGCAATATGCAGATTTGGTCCAGGAGCACCGATAGCTGTAAGCTGATAGCAAAAATCCTTATTTAGTGCACCAAACCAATCGGGAAAATCTATTTTTGCCTCACCACTATCATCTAATGTAACTATGCCATCATAGACGTTCTTCATATCCGGTGACTCCACAGAGGAGTGGTAAAGAAACTTGTTTGCTGGATCGAGTGGGTGGTCTATCTTAAATGACCCACCAGCTTTTGAAAGTAAACCAGTTATTGTAACATTCCTCTAGGTGTGCAGCATGGCCGCTCCCGCCGTGGGCATACACACCAATGCTGTCGTAGCTGTAGCCATACACACCAATGTATCTGTGGCTTGAACCATACACGCCACTATTGCTATCGCTGTAGCCATACACGCCTCTGTTGCTACTGCTGGAACCATGCACGCCACTACTGATATTGCTGTAACCAAACACACCAATGCCTCTATCGCTTCGGCCAATCACACCATAGCCTTTGCCATCGTCAGCCCCGACTACAGATGACATGTGAATGATCCTCCTTCCAACAAACAGGATTTTGTGTGATTCGCATCTACTGACTGATGTTTAAGAAAATAACTTGCATTTTCCATAAGAAATTCATGAAATTGTAATTATTTAATAGATTCGTTTGCTTTGTGTAATATTTCATGGATCAAATAAATACACTGCTGCTTGCTTTAACGACTTTCTTTTTTTATTTCATTGTTTATTGGTAAATCAAAATAATGTCTTGAGGGTTTTTTACGGCCCCTAGGAAGCATAATTATAAACCATATTCAATAGATCGTTTACGTAATTGCAAGTACATAATTTAATCTGTATGAAATTTGAGAAAGTGTTATTCTAAATATGGATGAAAATGTATTTATGAAGTATGTTTTGAATATCACTCTATATGCCATATTCATTATCATAGTCCTATAAATAATAACAATTAATCATTTGGATTAGATTGTCCTCAAACCATCCACTACATATTGAACTGCAATAGCTGCAACTAGAACTGCAAATACTCTAGTTATAATTAACGAACCGCGCCTGCCAAGTATTCTATAGATGGGGACCGTTAAATAAAATATAACATATGTAATTCCTATCACAATTGCAATTGATAGCATTGTTACCGCCAATCCCGCAGTCTGAAAAGACAGTATGACTGAAGTAATGGCACCTGGGCCTGCTAGCAAAGGAAATGCCAATGGAACTACCCCAGATTCATCAGAAACAGTTCCACCGAATCTCCAACCACCATGAGTCAACAACTCTATTGAGACAATGAAAAGCAATATGCCACCTGCAATCATAAAGCTAGAAATTGTGATTCCAAAGATTGACAGAATCTGGTTTCCTGCTACTGCAAAGATCATTAACAATGCACCAGCAGTAATAACAGTAGTTTTTGATACGGTATTACGTTCTTTTTTTTTGCATTTTTTGAGTAATGCTCGCAAATAAAGGGATAGTACCAATTGGGTTAATCATGACAAAAAGAGCAATTGTGGACCTTAAAATATCATTCCCAAAGATATTTAAAAATGAAAACAAATTTTGTATTGTTATAGATAATATATCTGGAGCCATTTTATATATTAAAAATCCATTTACTATAAAAATTCACTTATAAAGCAAAATATCAATTGTGTAGGTGTTGGCGCGTGGCAAGCACTTGTAAATACGACACTATTGGATTGGAATGCCGGCTATGGCAATCAGGTCGCATATGATGCAACCATTATAATTAGAATCTATATTGCAAACTGTATAGCACTGAGTCGAAGTTGAACCAGATCTCTCTAGGCTAATACAACGACTCTCAAAAAAGAACAACGTGAAAAATAAAAAGCATTAACCGATCTTAATGACTTGTGGATATAAAGAGAAATGTATCTGCATAAATTTAAAAGATCATTTTATTAGCATGGTCTAAGGGTTTTGAATTCCCAGAATTTCCAATGCTTATATAACTTGTTAACTAATAATAGACATGTCAAAGACAAGCAACAATGATGAAAACTCAATTTCTAATACACCACAACGCAATAAAGCAAATAATGCTGCTTATATTCATAACAAGAATATTCAGAATAAATAAGCAAAGATAATTGTAATATGCAGAATTATCATCCTTCAACTAATCGTAATAATGAAATTAAGTATTAAGCGTACATTTGCAATATTAAGAAGGAAATAGCCCATTTTTTATGTTCATTAATCAAAGAAAATTGAGAAAAAATATTTTATTATTTTAAAGTTGTAAAAATATGCCTACTAGAAGAATTAGGCCAAGTCATCGCATTAATCCAGGGAATTTTAAATTCTGCACAAATTGTTACCACAAAAAAAAGAACACCATTTTTTTCTAGGTCAGCAAGAAGACGCCGACCATCAATGTCTTTTATGCGGCTGCAAACAATATAATGGCTCATAGACTCTATAAATAACAGAATTTAGAATGCATTAAACATTAAAAATACATTCTTCAAATGCAGAAAAATAATAATATGACTGTTGATTGTATTAGAGTACTATTTAACTTTCTTTAATCGAGATGGTGGCAAATTATTATGATTATTAGATAGTTATCTTGGACTATGTTTTTTTATTAAACAATTAAATGGTGAATTAAAAGATAGGTTATAATTAATATTCTGATTAACTTTTGACAATAACACTAAATTAATTGAATTAGCAAATAAAAAATAAACAAATATATCAATTTAATATGTCTATCATATTTACTGCTAGTTTAGTTTCTTTTACATTATGGGTTCGTATTAGAGAAACCCCATTTAATACGCAATGGATCTCTGTGATTAATGACGGTATAAGTCTCTCATCTAAATTTAAATTCAATAATGAGCCCATGAATGACTTCCTCGAAACCGAAATACAAACAGGTTTGTGCAGAGAAGATAATAACGAAATGTTAGAGAGTATATTAATATCACGGATATACCAATCCATTCCATCGATCCTTGAAAAAAAAGGATTATTACCAACTTTTCTAAAAAAACCAATTGATGGATCAATTATTACCTCTTCTTCTTCGATTTTGTAACTAGCAGCAATATCAATACTTTCTACTAATAGGTTAATGGTATCATATACATCGCCCGTGAATAGATTTGTAGAACTAGAATTGCTTCTATAAGCACCGATAATAACTGGAAGATTAGATTCAGAAACAGTTAATGGCATCTTTTTATCATACTTTAATCCAGTAACATCATTAACTGCATTTATTTCATACTTTAACAGGGATTCTAATGCATCAGATCTAACAGTATCTATTGATATAGGTATATCACTAATCTGGCGGATTGCAGATACCGCATATTGCAGCCTTTCAATCTCTAAATCGAGTGGGATAAATGTTTTCAAATAAGGAGCTGTAGACATTCCCCCGATATCAATTATGTCAACACCTGAGGATTGCATATCCAAAACAGTATTTTGTATTTCATCAGAGTTTAATTTTATAGATTTTTTGTAAAAGGATTCCGGACTTAAATTAATTATTCCCATCACTCTTGGGCAGTGATTATAACCTATTGAAATATTACCTATTTTAGCCAACATGACACAAATACAGGAATGGTGTTAAATACATTAAGATGAACATGATAAGTTTAAATCTTGTTGAAAATAATAGGCAATCATTTTTCTAATATAGAACCTTAATTAAAATTTGATAAACAAGTTTTATTGTGAATATTTAATAGGAAATAAAATTTTGGTTGTTTAACTAACAACAGTTTTATTTTTATGGTATATACGCAGTAAATCCATAATATATTGTATGACAATTAATTAAGGCTCATAATAAGTAGAAAAAGGATGGAAAGATAAATATAAGTTTTATAACACAGAAAACTCTTTTAATAACAAAATATGGTAAACAATATTTCAGAGTTTAAAGGATTGTGTGATGAAATTATAGACACGGATTCCAGAATAAGGTATGTCGGAATTGCAGACAAACACGGAATAATACTAACAAAGGGAGAAAGAAAGGGCATAGTACCGCTATTAAATGATGAGGAGACAGAGCAATATGCAATAACTGCGTCTACAAGGCAATATACCAGGTTAAGATGGCAAAATATTTTAGGTAAATTATATTATACCTGTTCTTTGTATGAAAAGATTCTAAGAATAACAATACCAATAACAAATCAAAACAACAGATTAGAATTTCTTATGATTTTAACACTGGATCCAAACATTGATGATTTTGATGACTTGGTTATGAGAAAATTGATGAATCCCATAAATAATTTTTTTTCTGTTCTTTTAAAATAAAAAGGGAATTAAAATAAGTGACAGGTAATACCAAAGCAGGGCTCACAAGACAATAATTATCAATCCATTATTTTAGAGAAAAATCATGTATTTAAAATGTAAAATGCGTTGTAAATTAATTAAGGCTCCTAATTGCAAACCATGTTTTTTTTAAAATACTGCATAACTATATTATGAAAACTCCAAAAACTACCAAGAATTGCATTAATTTTAAAACAATACTAACAATTGATAAAATAAACAAATATTTCAAAAGATTATTATTAAATATTATAAAGTAATAGGTTGTAAGTGAATGACTCATTGCATTGCAATACACTCGTACAAAGGTGGCACAGGTAAAACCACCATTGCTGCAAATACTGCGGCATTGCTTGCAGAAACAGGAAAAAAAGTTGCCCTTATAGATTTAGATATATACGCTCCAAGCTTACACAATTACTTTAAGATTACCCCAAAGAAATGGATAAATGACTTTTTAGATAACAATGCAGATGTTGAAGAAACAATAATAGACATGACAGAGTCTATATGTAATGGAAAGTCACTGTTAGGCAAGATTTATGCAGGATTTTCAAATCCTAACAGGGATGCCATATTTAAGTTTGAAATTAGCAATGGATCCGAATACTGGAAAAAACAATTTAGAAAATTAGTCTTTTTAAGAGAGCAAATTATAACAAAGATGAATATAGACTATATAATAATAGACACCAGTCCAGGTATCAGGCATTGGTCCATAAACGCCCTATCTATAGCGGATAAATTAATACTCACCATGAAAATGGATGACTTGGACATAGAGGGAACAAAAAAACTACTAAATGAAATCTACACAACATTCGTAAGATTCGGAGCTATTACATACATATTACTTAACAGAGTATCAGGGTATTGCGTGCCTGTAACACTAATTGATTCTCCAGAAGTTAAAACTAATCCAACACACACATATTTTAAGCAAATAGACAGCAATAATAAATTAGAAATGCAGAACCCACAAAATGTTCTAGAAGGATTAGAAGAAGTGACAGGTATAAAATACCTTACACCTTTGCCTTGTTATTGCGACATTCAATTTAGCTCTAGAGAATTTTTAACGGTAGTTAATAATCCAAATCACCCTTTTTCAAAAAATTTGCAACATATAATTAATGAGATAATAAAAGAATAAATAATTAACAGAACACAATTACAATATTAATTTTAAATTAGAGACTTGCATATAAAAATCAATCCAAGATGAATAGAAAAAGAAAAGATACCGGAAATAACAATAATAAAAATAATCCAAATATGAAAGAGGAAAATAATAATACAAGTTATTTCGCAAAGGGCAGAAGAAAAAGAAAACAATATATGAAAATAATAATTCCTGCAATTGTAGGTGTTATTGCAATTACCATAGTATTAGCTATATTATTTCCAAGAAATGATGTTTCAGCCACATATGGGACATTAGGATCCGCTCACGAACATGCGGCATTCTTAGTTGATTTAAATGGAACAAAAATTGATTTTGCCCAACAAAAATACATGGTAAGATCTAATTATATACACATGGAAAGTTATAATGGCACCCTAGATGGGACAACCCTACATAAACATGCTGCAAAGGTTCCAATCGGAGAATTTTTAAAGAGCCTTAGAATGGATATATCAAACGGTTGCTTCATAACCGATGAAAATAAGCGCTTTTGTGATAGTGATAATTCAAAATTAAGATTTTATGTGAATGGGAATCAGACTAATGACATAATGGGTTATGTATTAAATGATGATGATAGGATTTTGGTGATATATGGGAATCAAAGCTCAAGCGAAATAAAAAATGAGTTACAAGAATTAAATAATATAAAAATAAACAAAGCATAATTTTTTGAATTTAAACTATCCCCCTATTATTTAAACCAAACTTTATGAGAGCCTTTAAATTTATTTCCTTCTTAAAACAATTTATTTCATGTCTGAATCTATTTTACATGTGTTCCTATCCAAATTTTTGGAAATCTTTGATAAATTATAAACACTCTATGCATTTGTTAGCATAAACGTAAATATTTAATTATTACCATTAATTTAAACCGGGACATTTTGTTTTTTGCCATTTGATATTGAAAAGTACAATCATGATACTCAATTGATTTTATTTTTTTAATACAATACTTTGGATAAGAAAATCAAATATTACTTATTCTATCTAACTAGCAACCAAAACTCATTACAAATAGGTATATAAATTGAAATATAATTAAACATTAGCTTAAAAAATGTTAAATTAATCACGTCATGGAATTATAAAATACTACAAGACAAACAAGTGATTTAAATTCAATTAATTTTATTTCATTATCAAACATCTAAAACGAGCTAATTGACATCCTTAGGCATCAAGATTATGTTCAATCTTTTAGGAAATCACTTGTCAGTTACCCTACAAATTAGTGATTTGAATGATTTGAATAAGAATGTAAAACCTATGGGAACAACCATCACTCTATCGGAAGAGAAGTAATATTTCCCCATTCTCCCCAAGAACCCAAGTACATTTTAACATTAGAATAGCCAAGTTTTTTTAGGATAAGATATGTATTTGCTGCTCTGTAACCACCTTGACAATATGTAATGACTTCTTTATCCATAGGAATGAAGGAATATAGTTGAAAAAGTTTTTCATGATCTTTAAATTTTCCATTTTCAAGATTATCAATCCAGTCAATGTTAATGGCGTATGGAATATGTCCTCGTCTTGATGCCCTTACGACCAATCCATCATACTCCATTTTGGATCTGCAATCAATAATAACTACATCATTGGCATTTTTCTCAATTTTATTTTTGACATATTCCGCATCCGCTAATACATCCTTATTTATATTAAACACATTTTTGGATGGTATGAATGGATTAGTTGTTGTTTCAACCGGGTAATTTGATTTTAACCAATTTTCAAAACCACCATTTAATATATATGCATTCTCATGAGAAAAATAATTTAATAACCAAATACCTCTTGATGCTGAAGAACCCGATACACCATCATAAAAAACTACAATACTTTGTGGGTTAACACCCAAATAATTTAACAATATTTTCATTTGTCTATTGAACTGAACAATACCTTCCTTAGAGGTATCAAACCAATGAAAATTCATCAAGTCAATGTTAATGGCATGCGGAATATGCCCCTTATTATAATCTGAAAAAGGTCTTGTGTCCACAAGAAGTAAATTTGGATTTTGAGTATCAATCAGACGGCATAAATATTCACCATTCACAACGGTGTCCAAAGTCAAAGTTAGCATAATTAAAGCAACCCAATAGATAATGCTTTCCCATAATAAAAACAATGTTTGAAAAAGGTTTTAATAAAAAGTGATAAAATAATTCAAGTATATCAAATGGTAAGAAAAGCAGCAAAGTCAAAATCGGAAGAAAACGGCCTCCCAGAATGGGCAGAAAATGAAATAAAAGGTGCAAATTTTCAAGAATACAACGTCATCAATAGAACAGGCTATTTCCTAGATATTAACGAACAGAAAAAAAAAGCAGATATTCAATTGTACGAAGCACTACCTGACGGCAGGACTATAATTGAAGAAATAGAAATATCAGACAAATCAAACATTAGTGATTTTATGAAAGGTTTTGTATATGAATACAACATAAAAATTTCAAAAGCAGCGTTGAGTGAACATTTAGTAGAATTGTTAAAGACAAAATACCAACTCGATATAGACGAGATTTACAAGTTTGATTTAGAAAACGCACAAATGATGAATGTAGAATCAGACAACATACCAAATATTCCGGATGAGGAAGACGATGAAAAATAAGTAAAAATCAAAGGCAGGTTTTTATTAATTGTTTACCCAAATTGAATACACTATAACAGGAAGTATTACCGATGGATTAAGAATTACGACAAAAAAATGTAAAAAGCATCTGAATGCTCAATAGGATATTTAAACGGTATATTCTTTTTTCATAGAATTTGCAAAAGATCATGCGTAAAAACATCACACAAGCAAATTCAAGGTGGTAAATCCCCATATACTAAATTCAATGATTTAATATTAAAAAGTCACTTTTATTTAATTAAAACTCAATGGCTAAAAACTGTCTCCTCAAGCATTGTCACGGAGTTCGAATTCCACTCCCGGCGCCTCAAACGTGTATTCTATACATATTGTTAAATAATAAAAAGTGACAATTGTAATAACACACTTCTTATTATTACATATACCTTTTTTGTTCATTAGTTTATTTTGATATAATATATCTTTGTATAAATTATCAATAGATGTAAAGAAGGTCTTCCTATCAGCATTATTATAAAATAAGTTGCATTCTTTTTTATACTTCTCAACTTTCATTTTTAAACTGTCATCATCTACTAATTTATCAATGATTCCTTTAATTTTGTTCAACATCTTATCAAACTCCTGTAAACATTTTATTATGCTAAATAATGTTTTTGTGTCCGAATTATCAAAAAATATATTAAATAGTATTATAGGATTATTGCCTGTCATAGAAAATGATAGTTTTCTTCTATTTACGTTATTTTGAATTTCATTAAAGACTTGCGCTATGATTTCTGGATATAAACAAATGATATTACATGTTTCATCTTTTCCAGACCATTCTTTTAAATTAGTATTCTCTTTAATTATTTTATATACTTCAGTCTCAAATTCTTTTTTAATATTTTCTATTTCTTTAGAGCCTATCCCAAAATTATCTTTCTGCAGGTGATGATACAGCATGAGAACT
>JBBJMN010000129.1:0-5421 GCA_037720485.1 Candidatus Nitrosocosmicus sp. | reverse complement strand
TTATCCACCCAATCAAATCAGTTGGCAAATCAATGCCCAAACTGTTTTCAGCTGGCCCTGTCTCGCTGCTTGGTGCATTACACCTATCCTCAATGCCTAGCAGAGGCTTAGTGGCCTATGCTCAGGCTGAAAACCACCAGGCAATCAAGCCATGGTCTGAAGCTTTGAGAGTGGCCCAATCAAAAGTGGAAGCGGCAACATCACCGGGGGGGGGGGCTTTTGACATGGTGTTCCATCTCTACACATCCTAGCAACCTCGGATTTACTAATGGTCTTTGGAGTTGCATCTGCATGTAGCATATTGGTGTATATCATTGCAAGTTACTTGCTTACTCGCACCAAAGAGAAAGGGATGAAAAATGACCAATTGATCGCTTCTGCAGCTTAAAGGGGATTAGGCAATTTCTTTTTCTTTGATAGTTCGACAATTACTGTGCTGTTTATAAAATATTACATGGTTGAAGTTTGGCCACAAACTTTATTTCTGATCATGTGTGATTTATAAGAAGCCGTTTTATTCCAACATAATGACTGTTTATAAAATATTATTAGTGCCAAAGTAAAAGATTACTGCTAATGGGTCTCTATCTTTTTTCAATTACAGGCTGCTAAAATTAAAGAAAGGAAAATAAAAAACCATCGATATTAACTTGATTTTAGTTTTGCTTTGAGGCTTAACATCTTTACCAATGTTGAATATTCTGACAGTTTGATTGATTGCAATTCTGACAGGGAGAACAGTTACAAAGAATTTGAAATCATCAATGTTTTGTGACATGTTGGTATCAACATTTGCAATACCTAATGTAAACTGCCCATTTTTAAAATAGCACTGGCAGACTCAATTCCAATGCCAAAAGCAGGCCTTTGATAAATCCCTTGTCATGATGTTATTGTCCTTTGGTTTTTGATGAAATCCCCTGTATCGTGGAGCATGAAATATTGTTTGAATACCCAGATGCCATTATAATAACTACCATAAACCAATAGCATTTGTTATGTTGATGTGTTTGGTCATCAAAAAGATCAGCCGACAACACAACAACCAACACGTTTTGTTACCTGTTTCATAAATTCACTGATAGAAGCAAACGTTGGTGATATTTTCACGGTCAGTTTTGGCCACCAGTTGACGCTCTACCGGTATCTTTCAAGTCATCATTATGCCTATCAATTTCTTTTGACAGTGACCAGCTTAACACTATTCTTATGCTCACTATGACCGCAAGTATTGCCAATTCATTAAATGATGGAACGAGGATGGTTTTCAGTATGTCACTTCCAACCTCAAAATCCAGTGCAAGCAGCATACCCCTTGCCAAACGCAGTCTTATGGTTTCCTTGGCTTGTGTTTGTTCTTTGGTTGACTTGGTAAGTACCCTTAAGAATGACACTAATCCAAAAAGAGCGGAAATTCCGATGATTAAGCCTGCCGCAACATCTATTCCAAAAGTAATAATGTTAACAAATGGCGTAAGAAAAGGCTCCAAAGATTGCCCAAAAATCGCCATTCCATCTTTTAATCCAGGAGTTGCTTCTATAGTCATTCTTGTCTTTCAGTTTTGATAATGTATTTATGCTTTTTTACCTTGGTGTACAGAAATATCCAATTATTAAGGTGGGTACATTTAAACTATAATATCAATCCAACATATGTGTCAAGAGTATCAAATACAGAAGGTGATGAAGAATTACGTAATAGGGTTCAAGCGTTAGTTTTAGCTCATGTATTCCAAAGGTATCTTTTTAATATTTACTTATTTTTAAAAGTATAATATAAAAATCTTTATCATTACAATTAGTCTATATTATATTATATTATATTATATTATATTATATTATGTGCTGACCGTCACTACGCCATAACTTCTTCCATGGCATTGGCAAGATTTTCAAAGTTATCATTTGGTACTATTTTTCCATCAACTGTTTTAGTTAGATTGAATGAATGATGTCCATTGTCTATTTTATAAGACCATTGCCAAAATATTACTCCATAGGGAAAAAATTTCTTAAATGTTTTGAGATATCTTTTATGCTGACCTAAACTGATTGCTGCATCATTACCAGTTCCCGAATTATACTCCCCAACAAAAAGGGGGTTGGTCTTCATTAGTTTTGATATCGATCTAAAATATGGCATGACCCCATAATAAGGAGGATATGGATGAATATCAAACATGATTTTGTTGATTACAGATAATGATGGTTTAATTTTAGCCTGCATCCATGGAAAATTAAATGCGGTAATGCGATCCGCATAGGCATAGCAAAACAATATTGTTCTATCCGTAAAACCAGCAATTTTGCTTATCAAATAGCCATGATAATCCGAAACCTTTTTAAAATCACCGTGTATAAATTCCTGGGGCTCATTTAGCAGTTCAAATGCAATAGTTGATCTTTTTTTATTTACTGTTTCTATTGTTTTTTGTAGATATTCTAACTGCATATCCCATCCATCCATACCTTCCGAAGTTTTCAATATCCTGTCCCACCAATCATTCCAAAATTTCTCCACATGTTCTCTTGAAGGCGCTTTATAAGAATCGTGTTTAGATGAGTCACCTTGAAACGTGAGACACAATGGAGTTTGGAAAGCCAATTCCAAATCTAGGGAAATTAGAACATTCCCACTGGTGGTTATCGTATATACATGTGGTTCTCATCCGTGGGGCTTCAGGACGATATCAGTCCTTTAAATAGATTCTGACATCTTTAACAATAATGATAAATTTAAAGTTGTCCTCAGCCAATGCCATCGTCCATACAGCCATTGTTCCCAATAGTATCATCATTAGTAATATATCTGATCTAGATCATATCCTTTCAGTACGATTACCTGGGCTACCAGACGCATCTCTATTATCCGTTATTGTTTCATTAGAACTGTTAGTAAGAGACTCTATGGTATTTCCATGGGTAAATGAATTTTGAGATCTATCTTTGCAATTGAAATAATCACTTATGGTAATGCACATGATGGCATAGCACTTTGAGAACTATCGACAGGATCACTACCAATAATTATGTTTCCAAGTCCAATGTCCATAGTACCATTTACTTTGGCAAAAGGGTTGTCGAGACATTGAATCTTGTTTATTAGTCTGATAGATGATACATATGCCGATGGCTTAATGTTAGCAAAGGTAAACAGCATAAATGGGCAAAAGAACAAAGTGAATGTGACTTTGCTAGATGTTGATGACTTGGGTTCGGTTATTCCAGTAAAGGATCTTGATCTTAAATTACCGCCGTTTGACAGCTCCATATTAAACATATTAAAGTCTTCATCCCATGTGATCATATTTACCGAAGGCTTTGGCGATGAAAATAACTCGACAATAATTTCTGCAATTAACTTAACAGATGACGATCTTAATCGTGAAAAGGAGAATATGATTAAATTTCCACGCGATGAATCAAAGAAATCCGGGTAAGGAATCAGAATTGGGTATGGAGATAGACTATATCTTTAATTAATTGGTTTCATAGCTGCTGTTCTGTACAACTTGTAAAAGAAGTTAATTCAGAAAAGTATTAAATATATTCACATAAAAAGAGGCATTTTACAATTATTCTGTACTTGATTAGGTTATAACATCATTATCCCTTTTTATTTTATCCATTTTAGTGACATATTCCAGGTGTTAATATCTTCTTATGTGTTTTAGAGAGTATAACCTATTAAATAGAAATTTAATGGATAGATCTGTTCTGGCATTACCCTTTATGCATAAAGAAGTGATGCTAAAATCATGTAAATGTATCCACTATCTGTATTTTTTCTATTAAAGTGGGGGGCCAAACTATATAATTGCGTGTATTTTTGCTGTATTAAACAATAATTACTCACCATACGATAAAATGATGGATTAACGTTATATAAAGAAGTAACATGCGGAGGGAAAATTCAAAATAAGTCAAGAATTAATTAATTCTTATTCATCATCATTATGTCCATTATGTAATAAACAAACTGATATAATTACCGATCAGGTTTCAGGAGAAACAGTTTGCACTAATTGTGGAAGTGTGATAACGGATAAAGCACAAGAGACAAGACCTGAATGGAATGCTTTTGATACTGACGATGTAAACTTAAAATCCAGAACGGGCGCGCCTACATCCTTAGCAAAATATGACAGGGGGCTTTCCACGGTAATAGGGAAAATCAACAGGGATGCCTCGGGCCAACAGTTTGATGCAATGATGAGAAATAGAATAGATAGGTGGAGAACATGGGACACTAGAAGCCAAACCCGCGATTCCACAAAAAGAAATCTTCAGGCTGCATTTATGCAGCTTTATACAATGAAGGGTGCGTTAGGGTTACCCGATTCAGCTATTGAAAAGATTGCCTATCTGTATAGGAAAATACAGGAGAAAGGTTTGGTTAAAGGCAGGACGATAAAAGCCGCAGTAGCGGTTGCGTCCTATATTGCATGCAGGGAGATGGGAATACCAAGGACACTAAAAGAAATATCTAGTATCACTAATTTAAAAGAAAGGGAAATAACAAGAGTATACAGAAAGGTAATCGTAGAGCTTGACCTTAAGATACCACAAGACGATCCAATAAAAAAAATTATAAAAATAGCCAACAAATGCGGAATTTCAGAAAAAGCAAAAAGGTATGCTGTGAAAATGATGGCTGAAATAATAAAAAAGGAAATTTCCGCGGGAAAAAACCCCATGGGTTTGGCTGGTGCAGTTCTTTACACATCGTGTAAGAATTATGACGAGGATATTACTCAGCGTGAAATTGCAGAAGCGGCAGAAGTAACCGAAGTTACAATAAGACATGGCTTGGATAGCATAATGAACATGCCTAAAACCGAAAAAAATTAAAAATTGACATATAGATCTTGTAAGTATCAATTTTTTACATTATTCCAGATACTTTTGATTTTCTTATTGTCTAGTTCTTTTTTTTGTATTTTTATTAACTCTACTAAGTTTCTTGATCTTCTGTTTAGCAACAATGTGGTTAAAGAGAATGCTCCCATTACACTGATTGTGATATAGACCAAGACAAATGAAGTGCATATTTGCTCGTTAAAAAGACGGATAACTGTGGATAGTGTATTTTGAATGATGGTTCCCTTATCTATTAGTTGCCTAACATATCGTTCCTGATCGCTGTCTTTTCCACCCTCCATTTCTACAAGGTTATAAAATAAATTACAGTTTTCTTCAATTGATGGGGATTTAATGTTTATATAATTAAGAAACACTTGTAGCCGTTTAGGATACTGCCGTTTTGATTCTTTGGAACCTAAAGCATAAATGAATTTTTCATAAGGGGAGAAATTTGACGGATTATTCTGTCTTTGGTTTTCTAATTCAATTCGAGATGAAAAGGCTGATATCTTTGTTTGCTAAATGTTCTATAAATCTGGGCCTTAAAAAAGGAAGAGA
>JBBJMN010000128.1:0-5436 GCA_037720485.1 Candidatus Nitrosocosmicus sp. | reverse complement strand
GGTCCTCAGTTAGAGATGCAGAGGGGGATAATTGGCGTGATTGGGGTGAGGTTGAGGGGGTTTTGTCCGGCAAAAGATCAGAATACCTTAAAAAAGGTTCATCACGGTATTTGTCGAGTAATCCATGGCCATTAAGGTACTGGGCAAGTAATTCAGAAAAAAATGATGCGGCATAAATCTTGGTAACAAAATCAGGCATGCCAGGCATAGCAAAGATTAGCATCAAAAAAACAGATGCAGCTATCAGGCGGTTGTGTTTTATCATTGGTATCCATCCCCAATTGGTTTTGTATTTGTTTGTAAGTATTTATCAAAGGCTATTGGTAACAGTGCACTATTTAATCTCATTTCAAAAAGACGAGGTAACTTTTTGCATATATGAAACGCTTGCCTATCTTATAAAAAAAACATTATAGGTACCTAACACTAAATTCGGTGTTAAACAAATCAGGTTATTATTAAACTGTATAATTTTTACTGTAGCTTACAATATAGAGCAAATATGATGTGATTGAAATACAAGAGAAAAAAATAATATGGCATAAAACACTTGATCGATTATTCCTTTTTATCAACCAAAGCCACCCAGATTGGATAACAAATTCCTTAATTTCATACCTTAATTTTCATTTTGTTTTAATGGATAATTAATAATATTACACATAAACCATATTTATAGAAATTTTGGGATCTGTTTCATCATCAGGTGTTTTATTCAGTTGTTGGAATTCCGTTGGTGAGAATAGGTGTTTATTTTGGGTGGTGGAGGTTTTAATGGATACCCATTCTCTCCATCACTGACCCAAACTATATTGTTTTCAAATCGAGATTCTTTAAGCCCTTTACATTCATGAGTTTCTATTTCCTTTTCTATGACAATGAATTTACAATTGGTACGTTGAAATAAATTAGAATTAGTCATTTTATGCACAAGACCTAAAGCCTTTCTTAGGTGGTGGTTCAGTAGTGCTTAAATTGGCACGTTGTGCAACAACTTGGCCTGTGTGGGATTTTACTTCATCTTTTGCATTGTCTTTATTTTGTTTTTCTATCTCTTCTAATCTTTTTTCTAGGTTTTGTCAACCATTTTCCCTTTTATTGCCAATATGCTCTATCCGAGCATTCTTAAAAACCTATACCCTTTGGTTTACAGCATATTTCCATTTTTAAATATTTTGGCTTGGTTGATTTTGATGTTGCTTATGCAATCACTGTATGTGTTTTAATACTTCGTGAATTGATATCCTCTGTATCAGCGCTATTGAGTTTTGAAAAGATTGTTGGGCTGCATGTCCTTTACCACAAATCAACATGGACATATTTTTTCATTCTTTGTGTGTATTTATAAGCGGATTTGGTGGGGACAAATACAAATTTTTTTTTAGTTAGGTAGGCATAGGCAAAGATAAATGCATCAGCCATATAAAATAGGATTCGTCTTTGCAAATACATTGCTCAATGTGAATATTTCTGATAGAAGGTGCATACCCTAAGAAAATGGCAAAAAGTGTTAAACGTTTTAGCCTGTATGATGGGAATTGCATCAGGCAAGTCGATGCAGGTCTGTATGGGGAGATGGTAATGAGGATATTCAATTGCTAAAATGCATGTACCAGAAACTAAAGTGGCATGGGTTATCTAACCGTCTAACAGGAAAGATGACTCCGACATTATGAAACAAGAAGGGAACCTAAAGAATGCTAAAAAGGTCCTGTAGGAAACACCACAGGTAATTTTAGATGCTAACGACTCTAACCCTGCGTTAGGAACACAAGCAGGCAAAAAGAGAATTAAGGAAATGGCCGAGAAAGCCGGTTTTACCAAATACTGGCAAGCAAGCAAGCAAGCATCCCCAAACACCATTTTGCATTGTGTACAAATCAAAGCCTTGAATAGCACAATGGTGTTTGATTGAACCGTTTTTCATTTTATCTGAACTAACCTACACTGAGGAGGAGACGAGCTGTATCATGATATCACAAGTGCGGATTCGGATATTTAATCCGGAATTGTTTTGACTAAAATGTCATTAACCGCCACTGTTCGTTATTCCCAATGGCTCCATTCTGCAAGAGTTTCAGCAGTATACCAAATTAGTTACACTTGCATTTACCTCACCCTATGCAGTTAACTCTGGCTCAAACCGGAAACAATGCCCTATGCATGTCCCACAGTATGAGTGTGTACTCGGACAGAAATGGTGGCCCGCCACCAAAGTTTCGGGGCTCACCACCGCGTGCAAACCGACAGTCTTCTTCCCTTACTTGCACTGTTGCAGAATCCAGCTTTACCGGCTTGCTGGCTTCTATGAAGTCAAGAGTACCCTTGCTGGCATAGTTGCAGTCATCTGTCCTTGTCAGGGGGAGATTGATTTCATCTGCAACAGACTCTTTTTTGAGCACCAACTTGTGATCGCCTGTGTTGAGCCCAAACCAATCCTCAATAGCGGCACCTGTTGACGGGTTTATGAAATCTACGCGCATCCACTGCCAACCGCTTGTTGGGGTGCCTTCCCTTGGCTTTAGGTCAGGCAAGTTTACCAGTTTGCTTGCGTCTGCCATCTCGGGTATTGGAACACCCTTTAGCCTGAGTGTGGTCTGTTCGTTTGTGAACACCATTGATATTTCTGTTGAGATGTCTTTGACTCTCAAAAGTGGGTATCTTGTTGGTGGCGGTTGGTCTCTGAACAGATCGTAATGATCTTTGTCCTGTACCATAACTGGCAGGTCAAACTCTCCATCCAGCCCCACAATTCTGATTTTTCCTGGTTGCGCTTTCCTTAGGGAAGAATCAGTTCCCACCCCATCAGGTCCGTATCCAAATGCAGACAGGAATTCAGGAGCCACGTCTGTAGGATGTGATGCACCGGTGTCAAAATTGTATTTCACTGGTTGGCTCCACGTTCCGTCTGGCAGCCTCATTTGGATTGGCAATATTGTCCTGGTCTCTGAACCTGTGAGATCATAAACAAGGGTGTGATCAGCTGAGGGTGGATGTATAACAAAAGCAATTATCAAGATAGACGATAAGGCAATTACAAACAGAAAAATTATAGAGTTAGTACCTTTTTTAAATGGCTGATGATATCTCAAATTACAGATTCCCCAACAACATAGCCTCTACCACGATATGAAGACAAAGAAACATACATTGTGATAAATTTATTCACTTGTATATTAGATATGTGAGGTACAGTTGCCTAATCAATAAATTTTGCAATATCTTTTTGTTCTATGATTATTTGTAAAAGCCGTAACACAAAAAAATTAAAAAATGATTAGTCATGGCAATAACTATAATATGATGATCAGTTGATGGGTTATCCATTTTAAGCAGTTATGGACATTACCAAATGTCAGCAAAGCAGTTGTTGAAAGCAACTGCAATCTTGTAGATATGATGATGATGATGCTGCTGCTGCTGCTGCTGCTGTCCATTTAGTCATACTCATCCTGAATTTGTGTTTCTTTAACTAATATTGCTTGGTTAGCGGCCCAAGGGGTTTAGCGACGGGTACGTTGCGAACCTAATGGGGAGGTTTTTTTAAATAACAAGTAATCATTATCAAAAATTAATTTATATTGCCAAAAGTAACTTATTCTAGGGAATGAGTTCTTCTCCTAATGCCACTAACATTAACCCCAAAGATTGTGTTTATGGCTGTAACACAAAGATATACTGGAATACCGTAATTAGTGAGTATTGGGAGGTCTCAACAAATAAAAAACATATTTGCCCTAACAGGTCAGGCAATAACAACAAACCAGTTTCAGCAGCAGCAGCACCTATCAACAATAACGCTACACCAAAGCCAACCCATTACAATAACAACCATAAGAATGGTTACAACAGCAATTACAATTACAAGAAACCATGGACCAAGTTTAACAACAAACAACCGATGGATAATTCTTTAGAAATACTGCAAGACTCTTCAAATGATGTAATAAGAAGCCAATATGAGGTATTGTCTGATTTGATAAAAGAGTACAATGGTAAAACGCATGGTTCCCAGTCTCATGTTCTTGCAAATGATTCTATACAATTAATCGTGTATTATGAAGTTCCTGAAGGGATGAGAGAAGAGATAAAAAGGAAGTTTAAGGATTTTCACTAGAAATGAGATAAAAGTTTACCCTCTCCATCAAAAATAAGGAAATCCAATTGTTGAATAAAAAAGAAAATGGCATATATCAGTCTTCTTTGTGTTTGCTGTGTCTTTATAATAAAAAATAATCGGATCGGCACCTAAAGCAGGCGGGTGGGATTTTTGATGTTTTCTGGTTGTTGATTGGTCTGGGCTTGGTGTTGATCATGCGTCCTGTTGCCAATGGGTGTGAAACACCCGGCAACAAAACATCACAAATAAATAAACATGCAGATGCTAAAAAAATGTGGGAGACTCTTTTTCTTTGATTATTTCCAATGTTTGTTGCTGTCTAGGAAAACCTGGCCATATTGCTCTCCCATTTTTGATTCTGTTATGTAGGAAACGTCACCTTTGTCAAGCAATTCACTTACTTTGGAGAAATAAAACTCAAGTTCCGGGGGACTAATCACAATAGCGTGCCCACCTTTTTGCCCTACAACAAATCTGTGTGGGGTTCCTTGTGGAACAAAGATCAAGTCTCCGGATTTACCATTTAGTGATTTCCCATTCAAAATGAATTCATAATGACCTTCAATTATGTAAAAGGTTTCTGAACCTTTGGGATGCATATGCAACGCAGGACCAACATTAGGGGGATGGATTACATCCAGAATTGTATAGCTACCATTTGTTTCAGAAGTAAGAACCTTGATGGTAAATGTTGCGCCATGAAAATCAAATGGCTTATCCTTCACAAAAACCATTTTGGGTTTTAAGGATTTATGTTTTTTTAATTGCCGAAAACGAAAATTGTCAAGTATGCAAAGGAAAAGAGCATCACGAGATCAGTTAATTTTGGTGTTTGTGATTTTCTGCAACATCCTTTTCCTTTTTCCATAAACCGTGCTAGGTTACAATCCCGGTATCCATTTAAATGGCGATGTCAAGCCAAACCTCATGGATTATCTGTGGATAAAAGGGATACCCCTCAAGTGTATTTAATTTGATATTTTTCCATTTGTTGCCAACAGGATTAGTTGTACCTATCATTGATTGTCCAACCAATCTGAGTTGATTACCTTTTGTTGAAGTGGGCATGAAGGTTTCCGGCAACAGTGGGAAGCCTCCACCATTTAATAAAGAACAAAAACAAAACTCGCTAGAGTGGCGTCTGAATATTGCGTGGAAAGATGGCCATGGCATTGAAATACTTTAAGGTGCTTTGGGAATTCTGTTTGTTTTTGCTAATGATAAATACTGCCACCTAGATCAGAGCAGTAACCAATGTTATTGTCGTAAATGCCATCATGGCAATGTGCGTATTATTAATGCGCGTGGCAGTAATA
>JBBJMN010000035.1:0-18115 GCA_037720485.1 Candidatus Nitrosocosmicus sp. | reverse complement strand
TTACTAACTATAATATCAAAATTAAAATTGACAGGTGCACACACATCACAGCAAATTAAGAATTTGTTGTCAAAGTTTTTGAGAAAGGCTTTGCTGTGTTTAACAGAGGTAAAATCCATATCGGTTCCAAAAACAAATTTATAGTTATTGCACAAAATTTCAGTCAAATATCCAGAACCAACCCCTATTTCTAAAGCATAGTCGCCATGACAGTTAACAATTGAATTTGCAATTAAAAATGTGTCATCAGAGGGATTGTACATGTATTTTTATGTGCACCCCCAAATGGAATAAAAATTTTGAGACGCCATCATCATCCGATGATGATTTTTCCTTTCATTGACGGGTGAAAAGAGCAATAATACTCATACTCCCCTGTTCTATCAGATGCAATTGCGGTAACAAAATCCCGCTCAGTTGTCAAATACGCCGTGTTTAACCCTAGACCCTCAGAAATAAAATCATGTTTGACAAAATCTTTATTGAGGATTACCAGTTTGGTTGGGGTACTTTCTTTAACAAATATTGTGGGATTTGTTTCGTTAAACGCGTTATTTTGTGCGATTAGCAAAACAGAGTCGCCCGATTTTTCTATCTTGTTTTCTTCTGGCGGATTCAATATGCCACCTATCCCCCACATGGATCCCACTATTATAAAAGATATCACTACAATGGCTATGACGTTATTTAGCAATAATCAAGTATCACCCTAATTGGAATAAGAATCTTCGACACCCACCCAATTCAAGTGTGTTTTTTTAGCCTGTCTTTCATTCTATCTTTTAAGAAAACTATGGATTTGCTCCCCTTCATACCCATATCGGTCTTGTGACCATCAAGCACTGTGTTGTACCTGCCCATTATCTCAATAACATCGTCGACAGTGTCCAAATCAATCATCAAGTTCTCATTTTTGATTATCTCTATGGATACGTTGTTTTCCGCTGCGATTTTGACATGGTTATGGAAACTGTTATTATCGTAAAAGGTATCTATAACCAAATTAGGCTTCCTTAGCAAAACATTCGTTCCATCAAATCTTTTTGATGGAACTATACAGATACCCTTTTCAAATTTCCTTGAAGTTTCTACCACATCACTCAAATCCTTTGCAGATAAAAATGGCAAATCGATTGGAATGACCAGCGATTCGCTAAATTCGCCGTCTTTTATAAATCTGTTTGCCAACCTTATTGCGTTGTTAACTCCGTCAAGATTGCTCTCCTCAATTAAAACGATATCTCTGAATTTATCCATTGGCTCAAACCTTTCACCAGAGACTACTATTATCTGCTTTTGCTGCAAGTTTGATACTTTCTCCAGTGTCTCCAACATTAGTAATTTGGTCAGTTCTTTTCTTTCCTTTGGATTTAAAAATGAACCCAATCTTGTTTTGCTGTAATCAAATTTTTTGATAGGGATGATTATTGCGGTCTTTGAGGATCTCAATAAGAACCACTATTCACCTGTTGTAAAAGTTTGAAACAACATACTTTGCAAGGTTTTTCTCTTTTAGTGGCGTGTCCATCATGATGTTTGTAAAATGAAAGTTAATGTTTTGAGGGTTTTTCATCATCTGCCCTCCAAGGCCTTTTTCATCTTTGTCTGAAAAAACCATTTCATTTGCATATTCCGAATAAAGATTAACCAAACCTTGTGTTGATGGCTCCACCCCTTTTGCTTTCATGTACATTTCGCTTGGGCCGCTAATGGCTTTATTTGAGATAAATGGTGAAATAACCACCACTTTATTTCTCAAGGATTTGATCACTTTGTTAAACGATTTTATATTGATGATTGATCCAATACTTGTTATGGGATTGCCTGGTGCAAATACTATTAGCTTTGAATTTTGCAGGGCCTTTTTTGCAGATTCTGTTATTTGGGCGTCCTCTATATCGTGATATACCACATCGGATATTGGAATGTCCCCCTTGTATTTTATCCAAAACTCCTGCAAATGCATCTCCTTTTTATCTTTGGTAATTATGCGGGTTTCATAATGATCATTTGATGCAGGAATTACCTTGACGGGAATGTTGTATTTTTTTGCAAAAAAATCAGTAATTTCCGACAGGTTTTTGCCCTCTTTGAGCAGTTTTGTCCTTATAACGTGTGTTGTTAAATCCCTGTCTCCCAAACCAAACCATGCCTCCTCGCCTTTATCCCTCATGTGATTTAGGAAATTAAATGAATCCCCTTTAATCCCCCAACCCTTTTTTTTATCCAGGTTGTTGCTAAGGCCATAGATGATTGTGTCGATGTCCGGACACACATACAATCCATGAAACCAAAAATTATCCGCAACGTTAGAAATAACTGTGATATTTTCATTGAATTCGTCATATAGCCCCCTTACCAATTTGACGGAACCGGTGCCACCAGCCAAAATTGTTATCATAGTTAAGAAAACAATCTCTTTTGCTTTTTTTATCTTTTACATTTTTTGGCTTTACAAATTATATCTTTTTGCATTTAATCTATAATTATTGCTTTATTGGTTGGATAATTTAGGTCAAAATTGACACTATGCATTTTATTTCAATAAGATTATAAACAGGCTATAGCGAAATGAATCTCATTGCAATTAATAACTTCAAAATATAGGATGATTTTATTAGCTTTGGTTATCTTTGGCGGTAGTTTTAATCAGGCGTTTGCAATACAGTTCGAAGCTGCAATTTCCCCAACCCTCGATCAAGCAAAAGCTTCATTTAAAGGTGATAAAATCATTACATTAAAGTATCCCGAGAATAGCGCTATCTCCGAACTTTTAAACGGCAGAAAGGAAAATGTTTCTTTCACCATAAATTCATCAGATCCCAACAATGGATTAACCCCGATTTTATCTTCCCTAAATGATTTATTATTACAAGAAAAGCAAAGTCATGTGCAATTTGAGAATGCCACTGTTGTGTACAGGACTATTATTAATGGCGGCCCCGCTACTTCAACAATATCATACCAGGTTGAACTAAGGCCCGTTGCAACAAATCTCGTAACATCAACCAATGGAACAGATTCGACCATCGTCGATTTGGATTGGAGAAGCTTTTCCACAAATGAACCACTATACGTTGACACTTCAGAGTATGGTAGGATAGACATTAATCACCCTATTGGGGGTTTTGAAAAATTAGTTCCAGAGTTGGCTCCTGCCATTGCAAACACCCCATTAGCCGAAACGTTTAATCAGCCTTTACTTGATTTCGAGGAGTTTGGCACGGCAATGGGAAATTGGCACTTTTTGTTTGATGCAACAGGCGCTCAAGCCGGAGCTTCGGGATTTGGATTTAAGGTAGGAGAGGGAGGATCAAAGATAATATCCATATACTCATTGGGTGAAAGTAGTTTTAGAGAGGGAACCCATAGTGCAAAAGAGACTGACGCATCCGGCACTATCAACAATGTAAATGTCAACATCCATAGTTTAACAGCCCCTCCCAGTGGGCAATTACAGATAGGAGGATTTTCCAAGATCATAAAGATTGGAAACAGTGAATTTTCTCTGGTAACCAATGACGCTCCAACAGGCATAGAAACATCATCAGGTGGTTTTCCAATTACGGTGTTTCTGATTTTTGGAGTCATGATGGCCGGAATAGCTGTACTGGTTCTTGTAAAAGCCAGAAAATAACCATATTTTTTATTGTAATAGACTTTTGTAATTGGTTTTCTGTAAATCCAAAAACATGCTTTTGCTTTGTTAATGCTATTTTGTGTAGAAGAAATCCGCACCAGAATATTTTGGTTTCCTTGTATCAAGATCCACAGCAATTAGCACATTTAGATTCATGCAACAATGGCAAATGACGGTTCGATACATGCGCCTGTTAAACACACATGGCATTTGCACATCCCATAATGATACCTGCAGAGTTACTTTTAAAGTGAAAGAAATAAAAAGCACATTTTTGTAACAGGTCCAAAAACGAAAACGAAAACGAAAACGAAAACGAAAACGAAACGGTAAGCCGCAAGAATATGAAAATCCTGTAATTCAATCACCATGAAGTGCGCCATATCTGTTTTCGCCTTTTAGGTAATGTGTCCCTATATCCTGAATGTTGTCTATAGTTATCTTGTCACTTTGGGTAATCAGATTGCCACTGAATCTTGATTTTCCTATCCCTATAACCTCTTTTTTTTGGTTTAAAACTATAAGGATCTGATTTTCTTTTATTCCGTTAAAGAAATTAACTATCGCGTTTCCCATAATGTCTCTTCCGTACATTACCAAATTTGAAGACTTATTTTCTAAAATTGCATGAGGGTAGTTTAATTTGGGGTTATTTATTACGACCAACTCTGCAAAACTCAGGTTTGGTAAAAATCTTTTATCTTTTATTTGCCCGATTATTATTCCAGAATGTGCGGGCTGTAATTTGATGGCCAATTCTTTTTGCACCCTGTTTGAACAAACATGTACTTGAAGGTCCCTGTTGTCTTTTTTTTCATCTGAATCACCCAAAGTTTTTTTTTCTATTTTCGAATTCCCATTGTTTTTTCTTGATTGTTTTACAATAATATCCATCTTTCCATACAAGCCAAATATTCCCCAGTTATTAAACGCCCTTTTTAATACGGTCTCAGCAGATGCGGGAATATCCTTAAACAACTTGGGATTGTTTTTTTCTTAATTTTGCAATGAAAAATCCATTTGTATGGTGAATGTGAGGATACAGCCTTTTTGTGTGATGAAACTCTTTGCTGAATTGACGGTCGCCATATTCGGTCAATCCATCAATCCCATACATCACAGGCTCTAATTCCATGTCATTGTCTTTATTGTTTCTCATCAACTCATCGACCACCATCTCATTTTCTTCGGGTGCAAAGGAGCAAGTACAATACACCATTTTTCCACCGGGTTTTAGAACCCGAAAGGCTGATTGGATTAGATTTCTTTGTTTAATGCTGCAAATTTCTATATCCTTTAGGTTTCTGCTTTTCTTTCTCGTCTCGTCTCTAATCACTATCCCCTCGCAAGAGCAAGGCGCATCAAGTAGGACCCTATCAAACTTTATTCCCAACCTTTCGACATCTTCACCAGGCATGTTGAAAATTGTTGTGTTTTTTACACCGCATCTTGACAGGTTAAAAAGTAACGGCGTCATTCTTTTAGGATTCGGCTCACAGGCAATGATATTGCCGGTATTATTCATTTTTTGAGCCATATAGGTTGTTTTTCCCCCCGGGGATGCCGCCATATCCAAAACGGTTGTACAATCCCTTTCGTCAATTTCCAACTCACCTACTGCGATGCATGAGCTAAGGTCTTGAATGTAATAGTATCCTTTCAGGTATTCCAAAGTCGATCCAATGGTCGGCAAATTTGTTTTCCGGTCATTATTCGAATTGCCCGCATTATTGGCCCTATCAATCTTAAATACATCATCCAGTATCGTTTCTTCAAGAAGGTATCCTTTTTCTGTAAGCCTCAAGAAAAGGCTTACAGAATCCATTTTCAGACGGTTTGCTCTAATGTATTCAGAATATGACGATTTATTTTTTTCAATGTATTCCAGGAGCAATTCGGTATTTGGGACAAACCTTAAGAATCTTGATATCATCCAATCTTTATATCCGTATTTTTCAGCTAGCTTTTTAGAGTATTCGTTATGGAAAATGTCGGGATATTCTGCATTACGGCTCATCCTTTTTTAATGTATAAAGAAATTTGTGATTTAATAGTTTTTTTATTGTATGCACGAACATGAGTAATTTTTTTTAAAGAAAATCTATGGCCCCTAACCGAACACTAAAGACAGTTAGGGACATAGATATATGTGTGTGTATGCACATATATGTGTACTAGTAGTAACCCTCCTTTTGTTTTAGGCAAGATTCAGCTAAGCAGCCTACCTGAGTATATGTACAGGACTCAAACTCTATTTGGCCTTTCTCGACCTGGGACGACAGTTTCATTTCAGCTTAAAATCGCTCAGATTACTAGTCCTCATAGCTTTTGATTTAGTCTGAATTCTTTTCTATTTCGTTGCCAGAAGTATCCTTCTAATTATCGCTAATTCAGGTCCCTGTAATGAGGGAGGAGTTTCCTCTTCGTCATGTCAGAAGTAACTTGCCCGCTAGCTCACAAAGTAAAAACAAACTCCATAATTTATTAACTTTGCATAACTCAATTAATTATGTACACACAGGTATTAATCAGTGTCAACAAACACATTTGGAAAATACTCTTTTTCTATTTGCTTGATTCGAGATTGCTCGGTTGTGCTAGAATAATCCTCCAAAACATCGTAATTTAGGTCAATGAAAGTATGTCCCCACTTAAACTTATTCATTATCTCCAAGGCATGTACTTTATGACCTAAAATATATAGAGCGCCGGATATTGCCTCGGATGTAGAAAGCATACCCAATTTGGCATAGTTGGTTGGGTTTCCGGCAAGTAGTGCAGGAAGCCTCCTATTGTTTATGTTCAGTTTTTTCGGTATTTTGATTGTGTCAGCGGCTAACTTCCAGGAGCAATCAATAGCACAGATACCGCTCATGTTTTGTTTGTCTTCTTGTGTAAGAGCAACATCTGAAAAAGGATCCAACACAACTGAGTTGTATGGAATTTTTCTCACCTCAGTTGCCATCTTAAATTTTATGAGTTTGGCAGCCGTGCATTTGATGGGGTCATCTTGCCTATGCATTAATATGGATATTCTTGTTTGAGTGTTTTTGCTTTGGTCATTCATCTTTTACTTTTTCTTCTTGTTTTTTGTTACTTTTTATAAAAGACGCCACCAACAATCCGCCTATTAAGGCCATGATTATATAATTTACCGGGGGTTTTAAGATTGCAGGTATAATCCCCACCTGTGGGATAGTATAGACCACCCTTCCGACATAGTTTTCTTGCGTGATTGGAATATCAACCCCAGGAATAGAGCACTCATTTGCATCCCCTTTGGTCAATATCGTTTTGTTTTCCAAAACAGCAGGTACTGAAACGGGATAACACAATCGGTTAAGTTCGGTATTTCCCCTCAGTGTCTCCCCTTTCTCAAAACAGATGCAACCCTGTGAACTATTGTTTTGCCCTCTTTTTCCCCAGGGTCAGCTATAAAAGCTTTGAACACAATGATATCCCCAACCTTTGCGCTATCAAAAGACGTGTTGTTGTCTTTGCCCCACACAACTATCAAATCATTAACATTTAAGACGGGAACCATGCTTCCACTTGCCACAACATAAAACGGGTTTGAATTTGATAAAGCTACTCTTACAAGAACAAAAGCAACTACAAATATAATTGCTATAACCACTATAACCTTGATTTCCTTTTTTCTGCTGCCGTCATTGATCTTTTTTGACAAGTTACAATAATTGTTTTGGAAAAACCTTACATAAACATTCTGTTTGGGGATTGCCGAATCAAAACCAATAGTTTAGCCATCCCTGTGGACCAATTGTTTTAGTATGCCTTTGCAAAAACAACGGTTTTTTCCGACAATTCGTTACAGTAAATGCAATTTTTCAATACTTTGTTCAATTCCACATCTTGGTCAAACGGTATCACTCTGATATCTGCGGTGGTTTCTTCCTTTACTTTTAATTCGCATTCCTCCCTGCCACACCATCCCGCCACTGCAAACCCCTCTGACGCATCCATCATTTTTTTAAACTCCATGTAGTTTGACACCCTATTGGTTTTTTCCATCAGGTATTTTTGCGCATTACTAAACAAATCATTTTGAACGCCGTTAAAGATATTTTCCATGCTTTCACCCAAGTGCTCCAGCGGAATTACCTGTTTATGCCCATTGTCCCTACGCACTATTTCTATGGTTTTGTTTTCAATGTCTCTCTGACCGATGCTTACCCTAATTGGAACCCCTTTAACCTCCCATTCATTGTACTTCCAACCCGCGGTGTACTCGTTTCTCCCATCCACAAAAACCCTGTATCCTGATTCCAAAAGACTGCCTTTCAACAAATTCGCGCTTTCTTTTACGGCCATTTCGTTATTATTTTTGTAAATTGGGATTATCACTATTTGGATTGGAGCGATCATTGGTGGCAAAATCAGCCCCTTGTCATCGCCATGTACCATTATCATGGCACCAATCAGTCTCCATGATGTCCCCCAGGAGGTTTGCCATGCAAACTCTTCGTTATTTTCTTTGTTGAGAAACTTTATTTCAAAAGGTTTTGAAAAATTCCTTTCAAGATTGTGAGATGTGCCTAGCTGTAGTGCCTTCCCGTCTGGCATCATTCCCTCCAGGGTAGTGGTGTATTCGGCGCCAACAAACTTTTCCTTGTTGCTTTTGAATCCAGTTATTGTTGGAATTGATAAAACATTTTCGATCAGGTTTTTATAGATGCCTAAAATCATCATCACCTGGTCCTCTGCCTCATTCTTTGTCGAATGAACCGTGTGACCCTCTTGCCACAAAAACTCCGAATTTCGGATAAAAGGTTTTGTGGACTTTATCTCCGCCCGCAATGCCGTGTTCCAAAAATTAATTTTAAGCGGCAAATCCCTATAGCTTGAAATCCACTTAGGAAAAATTGAATACAGCAATGCTTCCGAGGTTGGCCTTAATGCCAGTTTTTCGTTTAATTTGTTCTCTCCCGAATGTGTCACCCAAAAAACTTCGGGGTTAAACCCCTTAAAGTGATCCTCTTCCTTATTTAGGATGCTTTCAGGAATCAGGCACGGTAAAAATCCGTTACTATGGCCTGTGTCTTTTAGCTTTTTATCCAGATATTCTCTTATTGATTCCCAGATCGCAAATCCGTAGGGCTTTAGGACAATAAATCCTTTTGCAGAAATATAGTCAGCCAATCCTGACTTTTCCACAACTTGAGAAAACCATTCACTAAAGTCATCATTTTTTTTTGCGGTTATTCCTATTTCCTTTTTGTTGCTGCTTCTGCTGCTGCTGCTTTTGGTTATCTTATCATTCAATTAATGAAGAATAAAAACTGATTTCTATTTATGAAGCTTCTTATGGATTTCTATTTCAAGGGCTCGCCTTTGCAATAGACTACCCCGCTTATTCGGCTATGGAAATTGGTACAAACATAGCATTGTACAAAGCCTATCTCTTGCTCAAATACAGGGCAATCAACAGACTCCAACTTCATTCTTTTTAGCATTTTTGGACTGACACCCTTTAACTTTAGCTTTCCCTTTTCATCCATCATTCCAGAGCTTTTTAGCTCCAGTTTGGCTCTTTCTGAGACTTTAATTGATTTTTCTACCTGCTTGATTGGAACATCATATTTTGTTTCCGTTGTTTCGGGTGATATACTCATTTCTACTTGATTATGATTGGACATGATTATTTATAAAAATTTTCATATGCTGAACTCGGTTAATTTACAATTTCTTTGACACCTACATAACTTTATTATATATATACTCTTTATTATTTTGTTTGAAAACCTATGTTATTTCAAAAAAAGAGACAGAAAGGGTTCTTGGTCTTTTAAATAAAACATGGACAAACGTGTTGATACCGAAAGTCAAAAACATCAAAGTTTTCGAAATTGAAAATGGCAAAAGTATCGTTTCGATTGATTCGCTTGTTGGGGTTTTCATCAAAAATGAGTTAATGCTTCCCTTTTTGGGAAAGTCAGACATACTTGACAAGTTTCCATCCATAACCGTCGATTCAGGCTCCATAAAATTCATCTGCAACGGGGCAAAGATATTGCGTCCCGGTATTGTAAAGTTTGACAGATTTGCTAAAAATGATATTGTTGCAGTTAAAGACGAGCGGTTTGCAAAATACCTGTCCGTGGGTTTGGCTTTAGACGACAGCAACAGCGCAGAAAAACTGCAAAAAGGCTATGTTGTTGACAATCTTCACTTTGTAGGGGATAAGTTTTGGAACACCTATAAGGAAATATCGTTTCGCATGTAGCATAAGATTCCATCACCGTTTTTTTTTCATGATTGGTGAAATTTATATATCAGAATAATTTTTTACAAAGTATGTATACTGGAAAGATGACTGCCACTTGGCTGATAGTTATAACCATGGTAGCAATTGTAACGGTTCCACTGTTGGTAATACATTTTGCGATGCTTGCGCCATATGACAAGGCGCATCCAGAGGCACATGCCGGCGAATTCATATTGGGATGGATTACACTCATTCCTAACGTCTCTGTGCCGGACTTTATCAGTGGGCTCCTAACCTAAATCAAATCAATCTCTCCTCCCCAATACTTATCTAAAATTTGATTTTTCTTGTCAAATTAAGTTTATTTTTTTATCAACTATCTTTATATATTTGCTAAATAACTCAATTTTTTTTAAGAAAGGCTATACATTGACATTAGAACTAAAAGTCCATCCCTCATTTTTTAAAGAATTTGCCACAAAGACCTGGATTTCCCCATATGAAATAATACGCGAATTGATTGAAAACGCCTTTGATGAGGATGCAACAAGAATTATTGTTACTGTGCTTGGTAATGGAAGTGTTGTCATTGAAGATGACGCAGGCATGGATGCCGACTCCATTAACAGGTTTTTGATAGTAGGCTCGCCCCATAAAGCTAATGAGAACCTGTCTCCCAAGTTAAAAAGAATCAGGACTGGAAGGTATGGTACTGGGCGTCTTTCCTTTTTAACCTCATTTGACAACATGAAAATTAAAACCAAACTAGATAACTCCCATAAAACCATGGTCATCAATGGCGATGCATTGGAAAACCTTTTTGCAGGGCACGCACAATTGCAGGAGCTGATAGAAACACCATTAAAAAGAAATGGAACAGAGATATTCCTATACAACTCAAAAATCAAAATTGATACCTTAAAACTTTCAAAAGAGCTAAAGAAACTATCTATCTTAAAATATCCGCTTTTTGAGGTCTATGTAAAATATTCCGAAGTCTTTAAGGAATGGGACCTCACTGATTCTCAAATTGTCAAATCGCCGGATGTCCAAGGCTACAAAATTATTGTAAATGTCACTACCAATCCAATCATATCGGGTGAAATTGTTATCGCAAAAAGACCATTGGGTCAGGATGAAAAGGGGATTGCAATAATGGTGGGCAACCATGTGGTCAAAAGAACCACTTTTGGTTTTGACAACAAAATGAACAAGGTTACAGGCTATGTTAAATGTGATCAATTAACTTCCCGCTTTGCGGATAAATCCGCATTAATCGAAAATGATGAGTATGTTAGATTCAATCAATCGATGAAAAACTTTATTGTTGAACAAGTACTTCCCAGTTTGACTGAATATGAGGATGTTTTAATCACGCGGGAAGAGTCAAAGATTTACAAAGAAATAGACAAAGTAATGGGTCAAGCTGTTTTGGAAATGATTCAAACAGATGAAGAGGTCCAGGGTTTTGAGACCGTAGAGTTTGTTGATGCTGGTGCTGCTAATGTCGAAGGGGATGGCCCTCAATCATCATCATCATCATCATCATCATCATCATCATCATCATCATCATCATCATCAGACCACCAATACCCTTTTTCTTCTTTATCTTCACCTTCTTCTTCGAAAGACAATGAAGATGACACAGACAATGGAAACAGGCATCCCCAAAATATGGCAAAAGAATCCTCAACTGAAGTGACGGGTGGCCTTTCAACAGATTCTGCGAAAGATCCATCAAAACCGACATTACAAACAGAAAGAAACAGCATCGTTATTGGTGAGAGCGAATACGATCAATTTTCTGCAAAATCTAAAAACGAATCAGGTTTTGCTGAAACTAAAAAGTTTTCCTTACCCGATTACTCCAGTGGGCAAGTTGTTTGTAATGCAGACAATGGTGAAGGCAACACAGAAATAGTTCAAAACACTCCACCAGCACCCTCACCATCATCATCAACCGTTATTTCTCAAAACATGATTTCAGCGGTTGAATCTTTTGAAAATGTAAATGAATTGTACGATAAAAAGGCCCCATTTAATCTGGATATTTCTGGCGCAGCCAGTGACAACAATTATCAACATATGGCCAATAACAATGACAATGACAATCCGCCTGTAATTTTAGGGACCGAAAACCCTGCGATAAAAAAAACCGTGAGAAAACCCATATTAAAAAAAACCTTCACTTTGAAAAAAATAGGATACAAAGTTATCCCATATGAGGATGAGTCGGATCCAAGATATAGTTTTACAAATGAAAATATTGTTTTTGTAAATAAGGCCCACTCTACCTATAGGGTTGAATCCGAGAGAGGGGACGAGTTTCTTTTCAGACACATTACAAACATTGTAGCAGAGGTTGTAGTGGGTTCCAAATATCCAGAAGCTAGGGATATATTGGAGATTCAAAACAAACTCATCTCCGAGGCTATCAAAATACATGATAGTTCATTTCTGAAAAAATAGATGAGGATAGAAACGACTAAATCTAACTCTTTTTTTTATTTAATAAATGGCTTTTCAATTTATGCCCGGTGCAACAGCAGTAGGTATTACTTATGATAATGGTGTATTATTGGCTTCTGAAAAAAGAGTCTCCTATGGTAATTTTGTAGTTAATAAAAATACCAAAAAAACATTTGCTGTTACAGATCACGTAGGTGCTGCATGTGCAGGGATGGTTGCAGATATGCAGGTGCTCGTACGCCAGGTGAGTGCCTTATCCAAAATTAGGCGATTGGAAACCCGAAGGGTTGTCCAGCCAAATTCCGTCGCAAAATTAATGTCCGTTATCATGTTTGAAAGAAGATACTTTCCGCTGTTAACTCAGGTAATAGTTGGAGGCATCACAACAAACAAACCAGAGATTTATACCTTGGACCCACTCGGATCTGTTTTGCCGGATAGCTATGCAGCCGTTGGGACAGGTGCAGAGATGGCCTTGGGTGTGATGGATGCTGAATTTTCAGACACCCTTGATGAGGAAAAGGCAACCAACCTTGCATTGAGAGCCATTCGATCTTCAATACAGAGGGATTCAGCCAGTGGTGATGGTATCGACATGTTGATTATCAACAAAGAAGGAAAAAGAGAACTATCTCACAGCACCTAATTTTTACATGCAGGTTTTTTCATTATTTTTAATTCATTTATTTTTCATACGCCCGGTTTTTACTTGTGCTCAGGTAGACACTAAACCCTAAAAAATGTTGTTTTAGGGTAGTGGCAGCGTCTCCTGCTTCAGCAGCAGCAGAAGTAGATGAAGAAGTAGCAGAGTATAAGGGGAAAAAACAATTTGTTGGTTGATTTGGTTATTTTATCAAACCAATCTAGTTGAATATTTTTCAAAATATTTTGTTTGTTTACCAATGACTTTTCAAAATCCATCATAATCTGCTTTTACTCACAATGCAAAACTAAAACCCGATGGTATTGATGAGGTTGGTGGCTGGCCGGGGTTGCCTACAATATACAACCTGAAATAACTACAACAAAGTCGAGACTGCAGAAAACTACAAGAGTTGCGATTCAATATCCAGCCATAGAAAAATGTATCCAGAATTGCCATAAATGCGACAAATGGCGGATGCATAAAAGGGCATCGGTGACAATAACCATCTTCAAAGCATAGATACATTGTTATTTGAAGTTGGCTTTAGACTTGTCAGATTGTGCATGGATTATAGTTTTATTAATCCAAAAAAATAAAGGTAGATAGGGTATAGATGATTCAGGGCTCGTAGCGCAGACCTTTTGTTATAAAAGGGCGTAAAATGGATAGCGCGGACGCCTCCTAAGCGTCAGGTCGAGGGTTCAAATCCCTCCGGGCCCGCTTCAATAACGAACGCTTTTCTAGGCCCAAGCCTTAATGTATTTATCTTAAATGACAGTCGAGTTAAAAAATCCCCGAGAACAAGTTTCCAATGTTCCTTATAACAGGTTTTTGTATGCCTTGAAAGCCCCTGAATCCCAAAGGCAATATCCAAAGCGACTAGAGATTTTTCTATTGCCATCATTGTTATCTTACATCTCAATGTATGGTTTTTCATCCAACACCTCAATATTGGTAAATCCCGATTCTGTTATGCTGTTAATATAATCTTCCTTTGTTAATGCGCCATCAATGCAGCTACACCAATCATCTGTGTTTACCAAATTTTCACCCTTTTCTTTAGATGTAATCAAATCGGATATCACCATCCTTCCGATTCCTTTGGGCTTTAGGATTCTATAAATCTCTCTGAATGTGTTTGCCTTGTTGGATGTAAGGTTTATGACACAATTGCTAATAACGACATCCACACTATTGTCCTCAGCAGGTATCCTCGTCTCAATGTCCCCGTGCCTGAACTCCACGTTTTTGTATCCGTGCCTTTCGGCATTTTGCCTTGCCTTTTCCAGCATCTCGTCCGTCATGTCAACTCCAATGACCTTTCCCCTTTCTTTCACAATGTTTGCGGCCAGGAATGCATCGATGCCTGCCCCAGAGCCAAGGTCGACCACCACATCACCATCGTTTATGTGGGCAAATTTTGTTGGGTTGCCGCATCCCACCCCAAGAATGGCGGATTGGGGTATCGACGCCAATTCTGTTTGATTATAGCCAATTGCCTCTATGGTTTGAATTGTAGATGCCCCAGAAAATTCATCTCCACTGCAGCATTCTGAAGAAGGCATGCAGCATGATTCCGAATTGCCAAATACGGCGATCTTCCCATATCTTTCCTTGATTTTTTCCCTTTATTTTGTTTTTCATTGCTCATACATTAGTTTACATTGGAAACTATATAAGGTGGTAAGGGAAAACAAGTAAAGTAAGTGAAATCAGGTAAACAAACAGGTTCCAAATCTATTGACAGAAAGAGTTTACCCAATGATAGTGTATCCAAGTTACCAATAATCAACAATGGTGATAATTCTTGCAATTTCAAGGGATACGATGTAGATGTCTTAATGAAGGAAACATCACCGTTAAGAAAGTTAATTACAAAAAGGGGAACACTTGAAATTCTTTTGCCATTGTGTTGTTCCACTGAATCTGTAAGATACCTAAAGTTCAAAAAAACAATGAAAGGCTTTAGCAGCAAAACCCTTGCGATAAGGCTAAAGGAACTGGAAAGAAACGGAATTTTGCACAGGCAAGCCTTTAACGAGATTCCCCCCAGAGTGGAATACCAGTTGACACCCAAAGGGCAAGAACTAACAGAATCCATACTGGATTTGTTGCATTGGATGATTAAATGGTCATCAAAATAAATGGCTATTTATTCAAGTTTTATTAACTTTTGATATTTGGCAATAGGGTATAAAGAGATTCTATACTCATTATTTTCTTCTTTCTTGCTGGTTTGTGTGAGATAGGTGGCGGGTATCTAGTCTGGTTATGGTTAAGGGAAGATTATAGCAGGATTTTTGGGGCATTTGGCCGCCTTGTGCTTTTTTTATACGGTGTTGTGCCTACCTTTCAAAAATCGTATTTCCATAGGATTTATGCAGCATATGGCGGAATTTTCATTGTCATGGCAATATTTTGGGGATATTTTTTTGAGGGAGTCATTCCAGATACCTATGACATTATGGGAACTATAATTGCAAGCATAGGGGTTATCGTTATTTTCTATTACCCACGTAAAGAGAGGGAAAAAATTGGAATTAGCTCATAATCCAACTGATTATAACTTTATCTTCGTCCTGTTCACATTTGTATTGTTTGTAGTTGCTGCACCTTGAAATAGGTGCCGGGTATCTAGTTTGGTTGTGGTTAAGGGAAAAGAGAAAACCGATTTTTGGATTGATTGGAGGAATAACTCTTTTTATACGGCATAATCCCAACGATTCAACCATCTAATTTTGGCAGGGTATATGCAGCATATCGTGGAATATTTGTGGTGATGGCAATCATTTGGGGCCTAATAACAGACAAAAAAAGACCGGATAGATATGAAATCATTGGCGGATTGATTGTTCTCTTGGGCGCTTCAATAATATTTTATTATCCAAGGTGACAATTTTTAAATCTGTGAATTCTGTTTGTTGATTATTGGTCATGATAATAAAATGTGCTGACTGTGGCTGCAACCCTCGAGATTGTAAAAGGGGCAAAATGTCCTGATTGTTTGTTTGATTTTTGTTGCTGTTTGCATTTCCAAGATTAAGGTTCATTTTGCATTTCTTTTAAACCAAGAGATTATGAACCAGCAGGGTCATTGAAATAGGGTAAATAATGAGTGAGGTTTGGTATAGGGTAGATCACTCAACAATACTTTCCATGATGAAAAACCACGCAGTTTTGCCACACTCTGCTTTAACCATATGAAATCAAACAATGCAAAGAAGGAGTTGTAGATAGGGGCCGGTCATGGTATATGCATTATATTTGATAAAATATATTCAATACATCCGTTTCACATAGTTTAGTAAAGTGTTGTAATGTTATTGCAACTCTGAAATCCAATGTTTTTCTGAATTATCAAAAACTAAAGTTGGTTCATCATTGTCTGGGGCGTTTGCAGAAGGCATTTCTACAGTTATCCTGTATTCCAGATGGCCAGGGTTGGTAGATATATGCGGTTCAGCAAAATACGAACCTAAAGGTTCCGTGATTTCTTCGTTGCACATGAGGCATTTGATAGTATGTTTCCTTGTTTGGCTATTCATTAGTTTCAATATTGTTTTTTTACTATCTATGTTTTTTCTATATAGAAAATATAGGTGTATATACATAAATTTATTGTTAAATGATGCGTTAACAAAATTGCAATTAGTTTTTCTAAAGGTGTTTTGCCAAGATGATTTTGCTACATGTATCAAGGCCCAAGATATCGTGAATTTCCTTGATGGAGGTTACGATGGCTATATTGTGGGTCCTCTAAATCCCTGGCTTTTATCCCATACGAGTATTATGTAGCAATAGGGATAAAAACCAAATACGCCCCGCTATCAGTAAACTTTAAACACATCGCATCAATTGATTGTTAACATTCTGATAACATCATGGTGGCTGAACCTCTTGAACGCTCCGTCCTGTCTTACATGCATCACGGTTTCATTGTTTTGGATGACGATACTGATGCTGCGAGTGCAGTCAGGCAAATGCATGGTAAAAAGGCCGAGATAATTATTGTCAGGCAACAGAAGAATGATGGCAAGATTGTTGGTATTTTGACTGACACCGACATTTTAGACAAGGTTGTGGTAAGGGGAGACGATTCAGACCAGGTACTGCTGAGGGACATAATGTCATCCCCAGTGATAACAATTTCGGCGAAGGCAAACGCAAGACAGGCACTTGACCTTATGAGACTTAATGCGATAAAGAGGATTCCAGTTACCGACAACATCAGCATTTTGGGAATTGTGACACGGGAGGGGCTTGCTCACGCAATCCAAACATCAGTCTTGGAAAGGACGTTCAGGCCCTACAGGGCCGTAATAAGGGAACACCATAAGCCAATCTGGGGTAATCTTGGGTTTATCATGCAGTTTGCGGGAGTGCTGATTATAGCACCTGGCCTTTTGGCCGCGGCTTTGGGGGAGGTGCTCTCAGCCACCGGAATTTTCCTTGGAATCATTTTCATGTTTTTGACAGGTTTTGTGCTGAACGTCTATGGTGAGAAAACACCTCTAAATCTAAGGCAAGCATCGGTTCTCATGGTGTCAAGTTTTGTGCTGCTGAGTTTCTTTGGAAGCATTCCCTACATGTATGTCAACCCATTTTCAAACGATATAGACCCATTGTCTCTTTTTGTCAACAGCTCTTTGAGAGGCAACCGGCTTTACCACCACAGGTCTTTCCATGATTGGCCATCCCGAGAACTTGCCAAAGAGCTTTGACTTTTACCGCTCCTTTACCCAATGGATAGGTGGCCTTAGTTTCGTGTATTTGATAATCACCTTCTTTTATCCGGAGAGAAAAATTGCCCACATGAAAGGCATGATTGGCGGCGGTATCCTGAGGCTAAAACAGCTGCTCTTGACAATAAGCGTTATCTTTTCGGTTTACACCGTGACTTTGAGCCTGCTGCTTTATCTGTCGGGAAACACCAACATGATTTACAACGTTTCTTTGGTGCTTAGCACCGTTACCGGCGGGGGCTTTCTGCCCACCTCCACATCGTTGGCTTCCGAAAACACTTTTCAGCTCCTCACCATTATGGCGGGCATGATGATATCAGCCCTCCCCTTTGCGTTTCACTATGCCGTTTTCAGCAGGGAGCTCAAAACCACAAGGATGCGGCCAGAAATCT
>JBBJMN010000127.1:0-5441 GCA_037720485.1 Candidatus Nitrosocosmicus sp. | reverse complement strand
CGAGATTGTCCATTAACCAACCAATCAAAACAATTTTTTTATTCATGTGCTGAATACAGTTGTTGGTATGCTGCGTATCCTTGTTTTACAGTAATTTCGTATAGGTAAATCCAATATGCATTGATTATATTTCTTTGGTGTAGTTGGCATTTTTTCTTAATTGGTCAAAAATACCCTTGAAATGAAAATTGGCATTTTGGATGTTTTGCAAATCTTATTACTTTGGGTTCATAATTGTTTGTGTGTGTAATACAGCTGTTTTTTACGGGGATGAGCTAGCTTCATACGGATTTGGTCAATCTCATCCATTTAATTCTAATAGAATGTACTCTTTTTGGTCCAAGTTTGTTGCACTGAATATCGACAAGTCCAACCAGATAACGATAGAGAAACCCAAACTCGCATCAAAAGATGCGCTTTTACTATTTCATGATAACCATTATGTAGATTTAGTTGAGGAATCCTCAAAACAGGGAGCTGGATTTTTGGATGTTGCTGATACGCCTGCATTTAAGGGCGTATTTGAAGCCTCATGCTATGTTGTTGGATCAAGTCTTGAAGCTCTGGTCTTGGTTATGGAAAAAACAAATGGGATATTGCACGCATTTACTCCTATTGGTGGGCTTCACCATGCCAGAAGGGGGTCCGCAGGCGGGTTTTGTGTGTTTAATGATATTGGTATAATGATAATGTACGCGAAAAAAAGATATGGACTGGAAAGGATATGCTATGTGGATATAGATGCCCATCATGGTGATGGCGTTTACTATGAGTTTGAGCAGGATTCGTCTGTATATATTGCAGACATTCATGAAGATGGACGATATCTTTACCCAGGCACGGGCAATGAAGGCGAAACAGGCTTGGGGGATGCCATGGGCACAAAACTAAATATATCTCTGAAACCAAATTCGAGCGATTCTGATTTTATTTCTTCATTTGATAAAGTGGAGGAGTTCATCAATACCGTTGCAAAACCTGAACTGATACTTTTTCAATGCGGTGCAGATGGCATAAGAGGTGACCCTTTAACCCACCTGCGGTATACATCAAAAGCCCATTCATATGCATCAGAGAGGCTACATTTACTTTCGCACAAGCACTGTAACGGAAGATTAGTTGCGTTGGGTGGTGGCGGATATAATCAAAAAAACATTGCAGATGGTTGGACGGCTGTCATACAGTCACTAATTAACTGTGTATGATATGAAGTTATAAACCGTCGTTCAAAAAAACCACACATGATGCTATTCTCTCATTATTTTACGGAAACTCTTTTCTTTTTTTCTATTTGAGATACTATTATGCCTATTACGGCAAGTGCCACACCTATACCAATAATGATAAAACCGTTGCTTGCCCATTCTGGGCTAGCATACATAAATGATGACGTTGGGCCAACGACCGCGTTGCTCTGCAATGTAAAGATTATTCCTGCTATAACCAAAATTATTGATGCAATAATTAGACATTTTCCGTACTTTGTAAGTGTCAATTGTATATACAACTATTGTTTGAATTGTATAAAAAACTTCATGTTTGTCATTGATATGATTAAATTTTATACTACAAAAAATAGTATTTTAAAATAGAAAAAAAAGATTTTTTCATCATTTGGAGAATGGTTATATAATGCAACTTACCTAGAGTTTTTTTAAATGACCAAAAAGAATATCATAATATCGGTTTTTGTTATCTCGATCATTATAACTACGGGAATTATATTGTCATTGAGTATAAATTTGGCAGTGTTCGCAAAAAATGCGACACAAATTAACATTACATCAGTTAGTCACCGCAATGCAAATTTCTCTGCCAGCCTGTCAGGTCAGGGGGAAGTCCCACCGGTTCAAACAATCGCAAATGGTACTGCTGATTTGGTTCCAACAAATGAAAGTATGAACTATTTTGTTAATGCTACCAATTTGGAGGGTATAGTGGCAGGCCACATACATTTAGCACCACCTGGCCAAAATGGCCCAATTGCAGTAACTCTGTTTAACATTACCTCTCCTCAGGATCTATTTTACTTTGATGGCAATTTCACAGGCGAAAGCCTGGAGGGGCCAATGCAAGGGAACCCATTAAGCGAGTTGATTGGCGCAATGAACAATGGAACCTCATATGTAAATGTTCACACAAAGCAGAATCCAAATGGCGAAATCAGGGGACAAATAATTCCATCAAACCAATAGAGAAATCAGAGGGAGGGAATTGTTAAACCTTTTAATTTGGTTTTCTAAAGTTAATGCGCAAATCAAGACACAACAAAAATTAAATAAAATTGAAAAGATTTTGAGATTGCAGATTCTGTAGCCGATAAATGAACTAAAAAGCGTTAATTGTTTTTGCGGATAATTTATCATGGGGAATACAAATTCAGTGATGTGGAAAAAACTTTCCTTTATTTGACGCCGCCCAAATAACACCTTGATGCTAATTGAAATAGTTATCCGATGCTTTTAGTTATTTGTGGTTTTCCTATTTCTTGTCCTCGGATTGATCTGTAGCACTTTATGGCTTTGCATCATAGTATTTTGCATCCCATTTACCTATAACTGGGACATCGAGTTGACCAAGTCAATAACGCAGTCATAGAGGAATTGCCTTTTTAAATCATTGTAAAATACAACTTTATACAAATTCATCAGTGGGTGGGATTTAATCACGGAAACTTAGGGGCAACACAAGCTGCTCGGTTTCTATATGTGTTAAGGCTGTTTCCATTGCCATGTTTCTTTGATTTTTCAGATGGCTCCCTGTGTCCTCATCAATCCTGAAAGTAGTTCTAATGATAAATCCATCATCAAGATCATTTTAAAACTCGAGAAACAAAGCCGTGTTCAGCCCAGAGGGGTAAGGCAACAGCGGGTATATCTCCGCATGAAACCAGATTCCCTCAATTTTGCTCCCATTTGATCTGTCTGTTACTTTACAGCCCTCATTTCTCCAGCCAGCCAATCAACTGACCCATAGGATTTTGGTTCTTTAGCTTTGACCCGTTCTTTTTGGTCTTTTACTTTGTCTTACTCTACCGTGTTTTCCTTTTGCCCGTTGTTTGATGTGGGGTTATTGGTAACATCTAGATTCGTTGACGTAGACACTTGTTTTATCTGATGTGGATAATGTTTGTACCCTGTTGCCAATCCCATTTGCGATATTAACCGGTGTTTTTTCTCAGATAATACAATATCAGCTTCAAAACTGTTTATCCGTTTTGATGGCATTAAAGAACTGTTTGCTAAATGTGTGTGCTATTATAAAGGCTGAGAATCAGGGTCTGGTTTATGTTTTCGTTAGCATAACCAAACTGTGTCTACATTCATTCAAAAAAATGAATTGTGGATAACATCCAGTTTGGGGGGTCTTGTAGTGAAAGAAGGTGCTACCCATCTTTTGTTGCAGGATCCTTTTTTTGTATCGCAATGGTACCCAAAAGCTACAAAGACAACATAAACAGAGAGAAAACTGTGAGGATCCTAAATATGGTGATATCTATAATGGTCACAGTCATGAATATGACAGACGGATTGCTTGGGAATAAGAATCCTTGCCGTTGGAATTGACAAAAAGCTATGGAAACGAAACATCCACATATGGTCCAGACTTTAGCAGCACAGGCGCATACCATATTGATGCGCCATTCCTTGAAGGTAGTGGGGACTATACCATAAGAGTAGGGCTAACAGCCATAAACTCCATACCGCCCGAAAACCGCATAGTGGATGAGTTCACTCTTCGCACTGTTATATAATAGCAGACTATATTAGTCAAGTCTGCTTTTTTGTTTTTATTTTGCAAGCAATAAAACAATTTTAAGAGTAATTCAGGGCAATATTCCTGTAATTGTCACCAGCCATATTAGCGCTTTTATTTAATGCAGGGGGGGAGTTGGTTTGGATTTTCTATCATAAATATATGGATGTTTGCGTAAAAGTCAAAATAATTTATTTTATGATGGGGGACCAAGTATACATGAAATAATACGTTTATTTGTCAAAATAGGTACTGGAGATTCAGGACAGGAATAAAATGATACGGGACATTATAGTGACAGATGATGGTACGGAGGTTTCTGACAGGGCAATTGAAGTAGCCATTGAAATAGCTAAACCCTGCAATGCCCACTTAACACTGCTTCATGTTATCGATCATATTGAGGATCCGGATTCCATGATATTTAAAAACAATAGGGAATTGATTGAACAGGCAAGAATGATGAGCATAGGGCGAGCAACGGAAAACGGATGGAGTAAAAGAGCAAAAGAAAAAATTAAACAAATACATGACCAAAAAATTACAGCAAATATCGAATGTCTAACTGGACCCCCTGCAGAAAAAATCTTGGGATTTGCAGATGCTAAAAAAGCGGATATGATTGTTATGGGCAGCAGTAATAGATTGAGAGGCATTTCAAAAATAAAGGCATTGGGTAGTGTTACCAGAAAAGTTTCTGAATTGGCAAATTGCCCTGTACTTATAGTTCATTAATAAAATAATTGTATTGCGCTATTGTTGTTGTTGTTGTTGTGGTTTTGTTAATTCCCTGCCATTTTCATCTATTATGGATTGTACTGTTCCAAAAACTGGAAATCCCAAAAAATGGTCCTCGGTTTTTGACGGGTTCATATTAATAGTAATTATGTTTCCATTGGCCATTGCCATGTGAATTGGTACATCTTCCCACTCTATGTTACCATTTGTGGTTATATCCGCATTGCCTATGAACATGGTGTTATTTCCCTCTAATGCAACTTTTTCATTTTCATGAGACATCATCATATTTGATGCATTGTCCATTCCTTCTGCAATCCTCATACCCGACACATTATTTAGTTTCTCAATAGAATGACTATGTGGCGCTGTTCCGTCTATCTTGGTCATGGTTATATCGGTAACCAGGTTTGTTAGATTTCCATTTACAACGTTAAATCCCCAATCGCCACCTACTACCCAAATATCGGAGATATTGGAATTTGCTCTACCGGCTATTGCATCTGATGCTAAACTAGATATTTGGCCTTCAGCTCGAAATGAATCTATTTGGTTTTCAGATGAAGCATTGGTATTGGTAGTGTCAGTAGCGGTGTTGGCATTAATCGAGTTTTGTTGTTGTGCTAGTGTTGTTTGAGGAATGTTGGGAGTGTTTATCATAATTAAAGATAGCATAATAATTGAAACGGCTAGTCCAATTAATCGGCATCTACGTGCAGATCTTATAATTTGGGTCATTGTTTGTTCTTGCACATAATTGAACATATCAATCATACCAGTTTATAATTTACATTATATAATATATATTAATTATTTTAGAATAAATCGAACTATAAAATTTGTGACGAGATTATGGAATAAGAAATCATATTTTCAATAAATCCACCATCATAAAAAATTGTATATGTCTAATCAAATAACATAAAACAAGACTATTTTATTTGTGA
>JBBJMN010000126.1:0-5574 GCA_037720485.1 Candidatus Nitrosocosmicus sp. | reverse complement strand
TGTCACAGAAACATTGCTGTTCACAATATTATTTGCAACAATGATTGTTTTATGTTATTATCTGTATTTCCTATCTCTTAGGTCAAGTTTATTAATACCAATAATAAAACCAAATGAAAAAAATTGCTTTTGCGTCAAAAAATTAAAACTCAATGGCAATAACAATAATGTTCCTTTTCCTTATTCGTCAAATAATTGCATTTATAATATAAAAGATAGCAAAGCAGGTAACGTAAACCCAATAAAATACCAATTAAAAAATCTACCATTTGTTAGCATAATAGTTCCAGCAAGAAATGAGGAAGAACATATTGAAAGATGTTTGTTATCTTTGTTATCTCAAGAATACCCTTATTTTGAAATAATTGCAATTGATGATAGTTCGACAGATAGCACATTAAAAATAATGTACGACATAAAAGATAAAACAAACGAGAAGAAAAGAATTGGACCCTCAACAGATAAATTAAAAATTATTTCGTTAAAAGAAAAACCTGAGAATTGGACCGGTAAGACCTGGGCATCTCAGCAGGGTTATTTGCAAAGTAAAGGCAATGTTTTACTTTTTACTGATGCCGATACCAATTATGTTCGTAGAGATGTAATACTACAAACAGTTCTCTATATGCAAAAACATGGTTTGGATGTGCTAACAGGAGTTTTTTCTCCAGAAAAATTAAGCAATTTCTGGTCAAAGATTACGATACCTTTATGGGACTCTGTTAGTGTTTTGTTTGGCGTTGGCTCACCTGATGTGAATAACCCAAAATCAAAAACTGCTTATGTCATGGGAAGCTACTTTCTAATAAAAAGAAAGGTTTTTGTTGATATTGGCACGTTTAAATCAGTTTGCCAAGAAATACAGGAAGATAAAGCTCTAGGGATACGTATTAAAAAAAGCGGATACAATATTAAACTTGTAAGGTTAAATGAAATGATGTACACTATTTGGGCAGATGACCTATTAACACTCTGGCATGGAATTGGAAGAACATTGGCTCCACTGGTGATGAAAAACAGGTTCAAAGTCATTTCTAATTTATTTATTATCTTTTTTGCGTCCATATTGCCTTTTGCACTGTTTCCTGTTACTTTATGGATTGCTTTTGAAGAATTGTCTTTTATTCCTCTCCAGGATATTCCTCTTAATATTTATTTTTATTTGCCGTTACTTAATCTCATACCTTGTGTCTTGATGTTTATTTCTTTTTCAAGCAGATGCAAAAAATATAAAATAAGATCATTATTCTATCTGGGGAGTTTTGTTGCAGCAATTTTTATAATTATTGCATGTTTATACAATATTGCACCTCTGTTGATTTTTGGAAAAACCAGACCAATAATATGGCAAGGTAGGCAGTATACATATATTAAAGGACAAAACGGATTTACAATTTAAGCTATTTTTTCTTAGTTTTACAATAATATAATTATTTACAGATATTTGAACAAAAACATCAGGCTGTGGAATATTGAAATTGAAATCGGCTATTTAAGGGAACTGCAAATAATATCATGTGGAAGTTTTAATCATAATTTTCATAATGGCAGAAAGCCTGTACCGCATATGCAATTAACAACAATTATTCCACCCCATTCTTGTTTTGAATGACATTTGTAAGGGTCCTTTGCTTTTATCAAATTATTTCACTTTTTCTTTACCGCCATTATTTGTGTTGCAGCCCTCCTTTTTAAAAAAATCACAGTCACAACAGATATGGTTGATATCAACGTGGCAGTAAGAAATATCAGATTGTATGATAATGGTGAGGGGTATAATCTATCACCGACTCCACTAACTAGTTCTTGATATGTTTGCATGTACATAGAGGCAATAACAGGCCCAATAGAGCTCCCGATTAGCACAATTACAACAGATATACCTATAGATATGCCATTAAATTGTCGTGGAGTGTGTTGCAATACGACATTGAATGCCCCCACATTTATCAGCGACAATCCTGCAGATATCATCACCAAATTTATTGCAACCACAGGTACTGTCGAATGGAAAACAGAGAGAACAAGAAAACCAACTGTTGTGGTTATGCTTCCGGCTATAATCGGTTTAAAATTACCAATTTTAGATACAATAAGACCCGAAGAAGGCGCAAATAACAAAAACACTATCATAAAAGGTAATTGGATATAAGCACTATCCATTGCATCCCCTCCAAATCCAAGAGGTGAAGGGCTTGTTACTAATATTGGTATGGTCTGATACACCATAAACATCGTGATACCAAAAACCAAAAGAATGACATTTGCAGGTAAAAGGATTTTATCTGCTATTAGGTTAAGTGGGATTAGCGGAGATTGCGCTTTCCTCTCCACAACAACAAAAGAGGCTATGGAGATTGCTGTTAATGCGGCTAGAGAAACCAAGACAACAAAGGCATGGGTGGAATCAACGGAATTAGTGTTGATGCCATCAGTGGTATTTGCGAAATATGTGAGTGTAAGTAAAAACGAAGTTATTGTTATTGCCAAGGCTACAGCACCTTTAAAATCAATATTAGGTTTGTTATTTTTAGTAACCTTTTTTGAGTCCGTATGGTGGTGTTGCTCCACAGAATAATGAACGGTATCTGCATTTTGTACAAAACCGGATAGGTCATTTCTTTCCAATCCTGATTTTACCAGGTCATCATGTTGAACATATTTTCTAATTATTACCCAAAGAATAATAGCAACAGGGATTATGGTAAAAAATGTAGACCTCCATCCAAAATTTTGGATGATGCTTCCACCTATAGCTATACCCACTACCGACCCGGCAGCAAACATTGAGCTAAATATGCCAACACCTATTGCAAGCTTTTGTAACGGAAATTGATCTCGTATGATTCCAAATGCTATGGGAAACATGGATATACCCATGCCTTGGATTACCCTGGAGGCAAGAAGCAAGTATATATTATTTGACAATCCTCCAAGGCCAATCCCTACAATATAAATTACAAATACTATTAGCACCAATTTCTTCTTGCCATATATATCAGACAACTTTCCGGCTATTGGAGTCATAACCGCACCCGCTATAAGATATGCCGTAAGAATCCAAGATGAAGTGCTATATGAGATATTAAAGTCCGAAATAATATCACCCATAGCCGGCAATAACATGGTTTCGCCATACATTGTAATCAGAATGGTTGATCCCAAAATGGCAAGTGTTATCCATGTGGATGCTTGAATTTTTTCAGAAGTTTTTGCCACGTCCCATCTATAAGCCAAATACCCTTAATATGTCCTGATATTTTGAAGTTTTAAAAAAGGGACATATAATAGAGGTCAACCGCCATTAGATACGGCTTTCGTATGGTATAAGAACTGCACGCCATATGTACCCACATGTCAAAAGATAATTTTTTTTAATATTTATTCGAAATGGGCATAAATCAACCTAACCCAATTACAGATTTTGAGTTTTTGGCTTAAATATTGAGTTGTGTCAGAATCGATATAGATATATTTAAATAAAAAAACATTAAGGATTATCTGAAATATTAATATGTTTTCCTTTAGAAGGATTGTTGCATCGCTTTGCATTCTCATCATCAACAACAATAATAAGAAACCAATTGACTGGTTTTTCAACTCCACTATTAAAAAGGACTTTTCTTTTTAAAGGGATGTCAAATATAATAAATTTCAGGGTCAATCAATTTGATTGTGATGGCAGTGGCTTATCTGCCGATACACAGGCCGTCAGGCACTGATGTGTGGCAGAGGTTGTCGGAGAATATGTTTGCGTTGATGTTGGTTGGGAGACCGTTGCCGTTGTTGATGTCCACACCGCTGTTTTGAACTATGGTGTTTGTGTTTACGTTGTTGTTTGCGCTCTGGCCATCCAAGAACACACCGTTGACTGAGCCTGTTATTGTGTTAAAGTCAAGGACGTTTTCAGCGGAGTTTACCAGTGTTACACCTGCCAATTGGTTGTCAGTGAGCATGTTTTGGTGCAGTTTTGTTCCGGTTGATGAGTGGGAAGCCACACCTATGCTGTTTGAGAACATGTTGTTTGTTTCGATGCTGGTGTTTATGGCGCCGGTGTTGAATATTGCGATTTGGTTCTCGGTGAAGGTTACCTTTGAGATCGTGTTGCCTGAACCACCAGTGTTTAGGACACCTGCCTGGAAGCCCTTGATTGTGCCGCCTGTGACCTGGACGTCATCGTTGTTTGCAAGCATTATGCCCACCTTGGAGCTTTCGCCCCCTGGTCCGGCAATGGTAAACCCGTTCAGATCGATGGTGATGCCATCAGCACCCGCAATGAGCCCGTCAGTGCTGCACTCAAGGTTTGCTGAGAGTGTTACACTCTCTTTGACCACTTGACCGCAGGACAAGCTAGTGCTGGTAGGGACGCCTTTTGCGGATTCCGCAGAGCTTGCAGAATTTGTACTTGAGCCTGATGCTGCCGGAGTATTGCTGTTGTTATTGTTGTTATTATTATTATTAGTTGGAAGAGCGCTATTCAAAATATTTTCAATCATGCTGCCGTTTTCGGTTGCCAAAATTGGTTGTGTAAACAAAGCACCAACAGATGCAAATGCCAAAATTGCTGCCATGAGGTATATTTTATTATTCATTCAGATAAGATAATCAGATTATAATATATATGAAAAACTAATGTATGTATACATTTGAAGATCACGGCATATCAAATATAAATTACTAATAACTAAATCAATAATAACAATTTTAGATAATTGTTATGAGAAATATGGCTATTGTGTTTTAACAAGGATTTCAAATCCCAAGATCCATATTGCCCGTTTTACCATTGTTTGTGTATTTTACATTTTTATATTAATGGTATTTTCCAAGATAAGCCAAAGCCAACATAATAAGGATGGATGGATGGATTTTACAATATCAATGCCAATAAAGAGATCAAACATATTACATCAGCATGGCAAAAATTGAGGACAATCATCTACGGGGTTTAAAGAACAATGGCATGTTATTATTTTAGATCCATGGTTGATTATTATGTCTTAATGTGAAAGTTTTGAGATTATCTCATACATCGGAAAATTAGCTATTTATAATACAAATATAACGCTAATCAACCACAAAAATTTTTAGCGGAGGCTGTCTGAGCCATTGTTTTTAATGCAAATATTATAACTTAGAAATTACTAAGATAATTCCATCATATTTTTTTTGGAAACTAGTTAATCAATAACATGAAGACTGTTAATAATTACCAAAACGGTAAGAAATAACATGATCTTGTTTGATAATAGCCTAATCCTCGACTATATTCAATAAAAGAATACAATCAAGTAATCACTGTGCTGCAATTTTTTTATAGTCGGTCCATTGGATTCTAGGAAATTGTAAAGCAATTCCACATGTTTGATTTCAGATTTATCATATTGTTTAACAATTCAAGTCTTTTGAGCATAACTTACCCAAACCTTTAAAATTTGTAGATACCCTCGATGAATTAAAGCACTTGTTGTTGAAGGGCTCTCCAATAATACACTATCAATCATCATGTCACACACAGCATAATTTTCGTCTAATCCAAATTTTTATCTAGGCATTGTAAATTAATTTTATTCT
>JBBJMN010000125.1:0-5594 GCA_037720485.1 Candidatus Nitrosocosmicus sp. | reverse complement strand
ATAATTGAAATAGAGCATCTTCAAGCTATAGATTTTTGGGTAAGTTAACAGCGCCTGATATTGGTAGTTATTGTTTATATAGTACTTGCATATTTTGTATTGGATTCACAATGCCCATATAACAATTACAAAAAAATATCTGTTGTAGGATTAATTTAATGATAGATGGAAATAGAAGTAGAAGATAAGTCAAAATGAATAGTTAACACCCTATTTCACCAGTATTTTGTTAACACACTTTAATTAATATATCCGCATATGTCGAGAAATGGTGTTCCATTGATTTGAGTCAAAATACAAATAAAATGTCACATAAAAATCCGATCTTAAGACTAAACAATTAGTTTTGGTATTGTTTTTGGTGTTGGCTAGTCTAGGTTTTTGAGTAGTGACATAACACACATAATGAACACATTTGCCACTTCTTCGCTATCTGATAATAATTTTGATAATGAAGATACAAATCCAATAACAACCACTACTGCTAAAACAACAGATGAATGGAAATAGTATAATAGCAATAATTTAGGTTCTACATATTCTTTTTGTTCACGGTTATCTAAAGTCAAAACTATTAATTTATTCACATAACAATCAGCGTCATCAAAAACAATTCTCAAAAAACTCTTTTTCTATGACCATGAAGAATAACAAATTCTTCTTTTTCCCTTTGTTGCTTTTGAAACAGTTGCAAAAATCACATCTCCTGACGTAAACATAAAAACTTTTGAATATACTCACATATGTTGTTTAACTGTTGATGGATTATTACGCATATCAAATAGAATTAATGAAAGTGGAGGGCTTCGTATTCCATAGATATTACACACATAATAGTAAAACCCAGAGCTTGCCTATGAAAACTATATTGGCTCAAGAGAATTTAGATAATTCATAAACTAATTGTTGGACTATAAAAACAAAACAAAAGAAATATCCATTCTGTCAATTATGCAAGATATTGGATATTTTTCAATATATTCCCAAGACTTAAATATATCAATGAATTAACCAATCTATAGAATTGTTGGTCAATGCAGCAGGCAATAAGTATGACAGGACAAGATTGCTAGAAGTTAGAAAGTGTCCTTATTGTAGTGAAGAGTATTGTGGGGCAGTTCGAATGTTTTGGCACCTAAAGGATAACCATATTGATGATGCATTACAAGGAAGAATTTACGAATTAATAGATCAAGATAGTAAATCTAAAACCTAGGAAAAGATTGTTAAAATTAAAAAAGTCCAATAACTCAAAGGCGACTAAAGATTAATAGTCATCCAATCCGATTGATATAGTAATATGGATTTTTCCTTTCATGCGTGTAAGAAAGGGGTTTTTGATGTTTAATGCATTATATATTGTGTTATTCATCATAGAATAATTGAAAAACCCAATTTCTTGCGACCCACGGAACAAACCCTATAAAAACGGAAAAACTTTTGAGGATTGCAAATCAGAAGCAAGAAAAAACACTCAAAATTTATCCAATGAAATACAATCCAGAAATGAGGTGTCATGGAATCGCATACTAGAGGCAGCGGACCATGATGAAATAGTCTACAAGCTAACCTTAAAGTATCTAAGAGAGATGGGATATGACATTGGTAATTACAAAATCCCCAGAGTGGCAAAAATTCTTGGCAACAGCAACAACAACAACAACAACAGCCACAATCATAACAACAATAACAACGACCAAAAACCCTAAGTTTACACCATTTACTTTTTTATAAACCATATCGCCATATGATTAAAAGTTTTATCCGCCTCCTTATCAATCATATCAAGTCAAACGGTATCCATGTCCCCGCATAAAAAAAACGATTCCTGATCCCATTTCTTGGCAACTACATAAACCCAAACATATAAAAATTAAAAGAATAGTTTGTTTCTTATTATTTATCGTTTATTCATCATGCTTTACCCAAAGTATGCCTTAACGCCGATTCTAAATCATCAAATACAAAATCAAAACCATTGGTGATCAGTTTTCCAGGGGTTGATTTGATATCAGACAGAATGGTATATCTTGACATTTCACCCAATAGAGTTTTTATCATTATTGGGGAGATTCTGATGTTCAGTTTGGTTTTCCAAACTTTTTCGAGTATTTTCATGAATTGCGGAAACTGCACACTGTTACGTGACACAGCATTTACCGGTCCTGAAATGTTATCATTGCACATACAAAATAAAATTATTCGCAGCAAATCATCCAAAGACACCCAACTCAACCAATTGTCATGGTTAAATGATATGTTGGTTTTCAGCCTGTTTAAAACCATCATTTTTTTAAGTATGCCCCCAGAAGATCCCAGCACTATACCCGTCCTCAAGTTTACGACCCTAATTCCAGCATTCTTTGCCACGTCGGTTGCTTCTTCCCATTCCGAACAGATATAGGATAAATAGTCACGGTCCTCAAGGTTATTGGTATGGCTATTTATGCCAAATTTATCTGTGTCATCAAACACCTCATCATCGTTTTTACCGTTGTTTCCATAAATTCCAATTGCAGAAGCAGAAATCAAAACTTTGGGTGGTTTATCCAACTCAGATAATTTTGTGCACAGCGACCTTGTGTGTTTTACCCTACTGTCAAAGATTTTTTTCTTTTTGGTTTTGCTCCATAATCCAAATATATTATCACCATTGAGGTTGATTACGGCGTCAAATTTGCCGTTTACGCGATGTTGCAAGGTTTCACAAGGGTGTAGGTATACTCTTTTTGCTATGTCATACTCCACATCTGAAACCGGTTTGTGGTTGTTGTTCCTCAGCAGCCGCGACACATCATATCCACCGGCGGTAAGAAAGGGTATCAGAGCTGACCCAATAAACCCGTTTGAGCCGGAAACAAGGATCTTTTTGATTTCCGGGTTTTGAAAGATTTGGTGTGAGTCAATATCCATTTTGGTGATTCTGTGTCGGTATTTGAACATGGAATTTAAATTACCATCAATTATCCTTGAAAAAACCCTTTTTAGCGGTCCAAGTTTTGTATCATATTCAATTTTGTCTTCGAGCGCACTATTGTTTCCAAAGTCAAAGAAATTGTGGTGGTGTTCCCAATGAGAAAATAAACCCTTGATTTGAACATCTGTAAAGGATTTGTATTTGATGTAGCCAGTATGCTTTACCTTCCACTTTATGCCAACATTTCTAACAAGGGGCAACTTTACAGTTACGATCCCACCATTGTCTATCGAGCCTTTTTTTGAGGTGATATATAGTTGCATCCATGGAGGGTTCAGTCTTTCAAATGCCCCCTCTTTTATGTGCCAATCAAATAGCAAGGCTACTGGCACCTTCTCAAACTTTGATTGAATAGTAAACATAATCAATAAGCATATTGTGCATGATAGCAATATAAGCAAGCATCATAACTAACAACTAGTAACATGTTACACATTCAACAAATTGCACATTTACAAATAAACCGAACTCAAAAACTTTCTAATTTTGATTCTTCCAATCATAACCCCATAGCATTCCCAAGGTGAAAAATGTACAAATAAACACTTTCATGCACACAACAATAAGGGAGTAAAGAAATAATTAGATGGGATCATCAATACGGATGAGATCAACCCAAATGATAAACCATAAGGAGATAGAGAGACACCGGACCAGAAAACAAGTTTATTGTTAAAACTCCCTTTGCCTCCAAATACAAATTGAAAATTAAAATAAAAAAAGGGGTTGTTAACTGTATGGTAAACTTTTAGATATCTCACTTAACGGTGAAATTACGCTGTTCAGGTCCTTTCCTTGCGAGGTCCACACTATGAGTGTTTGGACATCCCCTGTTCCCTTTTGGCCACCTCTCAAGTCGTTAAAGTCATGTGTGCTGTCTACAGTCAAGCCACCGTCCCTGACTTCCTGGATATACATATCTTTGTCCTGTGTGGGTACCATCAACACTCCAACTGTGTCTATTCCGCTGTTAGCTGAATTAGCAACAGGGCTTTGTATGTTAGTTACGGTTATTGCCCCTCTCATCGTAACACCGGGGTCACCCTCTGCCTCATAATTGTAGGTTCCTGGATTATTGAAAGTGATTGTTTTTGACACCTCCATATCCGTTATTGCACCTGTGCTAAATAACCCCGAATCACCATTTGTATTTGCTACATTCACTGTGCGTTCATGGCCAACATCACCATTAAACCATGCCACAGTGGTTCCGGAATTAATGACGGCGGTCTCAGGCACAAACTGCTGCTCTAAGAACCTAGCTTCACTATCCTCACCAGCGGCGTGATGACCTTCATTTGGAATGAGTATCACAAGGTTCTTTACATTGTTTCCCAAAACCATTGTCTTTGTATTGAAAAGATCGGTAGCATCGATGTTTGGTTGATTAGGATTAGCGGTACTGCTAACCTGAGCAAATGCAACATTTGTGCTTTCAGATTGATATATAAAAAATGCAGCAGATACCAAAACAACTGCAAGATAACATACAACAAGTATTCGACCATTGCTGTCGCTTCTAATTTTTTTTCCCAGCATTCGTCATAGAATTTTTTTTAGGGTAATTATATGTTCCTAAGTGAACCAAAAATTAATTACAGGCTATAAATTCGCCATATCACCCATCTATAAATTTTAATTACAATAAGATGTTTTACAGGTTCAATTTATCCGAAGGAGGCGACAAAACACACCGACCAAGCAACTCATTTGTGATAACCACCCTATCATCAAATACATCAAACATGGAGTCATTTACTGGATGCTTGTCAGAATAGCACAGTTTTGTTGATACGCCTGCGTCTTTTGCGGCCTGGATGGCGTAAATGAAATCGCTATCAGCTGCAAGCAGAATGGCCTTGTCGATTTGTTTGCTCCAGCTCATTTTAACCAAATCAACTGCCAACATTACGTCTATGCCTTTTTGAACATATTCTGCGGACAATCCGTTTTGTATTTTTTGAAACCTACCAAGACGCACTTCAAACCTGGAAAGTTTTACCAGGCTTTTTACAAATTTCTCGGCGTTTTTGTATCTGGAACTCTCCTCAACTGATGGCAATGGGCTTTGAAATGGCATACAATAATAATAATACGTCCGTAACCTTTCATCATCTGCATCACACAGCAACTCAGAGAAGGTAAGAAAATCTATTTTGGGCTGTCCAAAACTTTTAGAAATCTTTGCCAAATATCCCCCATCAATGAAAAGAACAGATTTATACATCATTTGTAAAATTGATAGCTTCAATAAAAAGTCAGAAGTCAGACGTCATCTTGTTTTATCAACTCAAAAAGGAAAATAATCAGTATTTTTTCTTCTTGAATATTTGCATCGCGAAGAAATAGAAAAAATAGATGTGGTGTTGTTTTACTTATTGTTTTGTTGTTGCTGTTGTTGGTGTTGTGTTAGAGTATGTAGTTTTGTCGGCAGAATCATTGTTGTTTTGGTTGTTTGAATTGGATTCTAATAATTGTCTAGAGTTTTGTTCGAATGTTTTTGCTGCATTTACGTTAAGGTTTGAAAGATGTCTAGAGTTGTCTCGTGCTTGTTGTAATGTTGATTTCCATGAGTCTAGGTTTGAGAAGATGATGTTGTTTGTTAGTCTTATTGCGG
>JBBJMN010000124.1:0-5605 GCA_037720485.1 Candidatus Nitrosocosmicus sp. | reverse complement strand
TACCCATAGCCAAAATTGGTAAATCCTCCAAACCTTATGTTGTTGAGAAATCCCAGTGACAATAATGCAATACCTAACATCGACAAAAATAAGAGTAGGTTCTTTTTGTTATGCCGCATGGCGTAGATACTGTATATTACAAAAGCAGGGACAAAAACCGTGCTTGTGGGGTTAGAAAAAACCGATAACCCAAGACAAAGGCCCCCCAATCCCGCAAAAAAACCTCCTTTGTCGTGTTTTAAGACTGTGTAATGACACATAAGAGGTTTATTGTAATGAAGCGATTTGTAAATGAAATATGCTGATGAAATGAGAGTTAGTGCCTGTAGCGGTTGCATCCAGAATGTGGTGTTAAATGGCCAAAGAAAAGAACAAACACCAATTATTACGCTAAGTAGAAATGCTACTTTTTTGGATCCATGAATGTCCAACGAAAAACAGAACACTATGACACAGATCAGTGAAATAAACATTGAATTTACCAACAGGCCAATAGTCGCTAAAGGGGGAATTGAAAGGAGTAAGGACAAATAGTAAAAAGGAACTGCAGAGGCAGACAGCAACAATGATCTAACTGTATATACGGGTTCAAGTACGGGTTCAAGTGTTGTATTGTTTGTGTCCGGTCCCTTTCCTGTCTGTAACCATGTGTTTGCATTCACTGTATAGGTTACGTTGAAATTTGTCTCTTTTACACTGGGTACCGAGGGATCTAACTTTGCGGTGTGTTTTAGCACCATACTTTCCGTGACAAAAAATGCTTCCATGCCATCCCACTGATCAAGATGCCCTCCGCTACTGGCAATATTGATAAAAAAGAAAAAAGCAAAGATCAAAAGGATTAACCTAGTTTTGCTGGAATGGGGTGACAAACAAAAATTTTAAAGTTTTACATATTATAATCTTTCCTTGGAGTTGCCAAGCCAGTTGAATATTATGCCTATCTCGCATAATTAAAGAAAACAATTGCCAGTAAACTATTCTAGGTTTTTTACCCAACAGCGTTTTTTATGCATTTTGCCAACGCGGACATGTCCCTATACTGTTGTTTTGTTTCGATTTATCTTTGCATTTTATTGATACTGTTCATAATTCTGCATTGTATACCCTGGACTGTTCTCTTATGCGTGGTCTGTGTATTATTTTTCTATCTAAAAGTGGTTATATTCTTGATTGCATTGCCGTCATGTCCAGATTCATTTTATGTCCTGTTACGATACTCTGTTTTTTTACACCTCTTTTTTCTCTGTGTCCTCTCCTAGTTCATGATTCCTATAGTGTATATTTGCTCTACTTCTCTATATTTGTCCAAAGGACTTATTCTTTATGGTTTTCTAAAGTTTGCGCAAACATAACGCATAGTTGAGATTATGAATGTGATTTTAATAACGGGATGTGCTGCATTATCGTTGTAAATATTTTGAATGCCCCTGCAACAACAAATATCCATTTGAGATGTACCATGCAATGAATCTGCGAAGGTATTTGTTAGATATGAGAGGGCGGTATTCTAAAAAACCACAAAATACCTTCTTTGACATTCAGACTTAATTGTCAACAAAAAAAAACTCTTTTTTTCCATCGTGTTTTAAGGTGACGTTTAAGCCAAATACATTGCAATTGTATTTTATTCTTTATAAATACGGGATATGCCTAATGATGGGCAAAAGTGTAAAACTTTAATTCCTAAATAAACTCTTTAGTGTACACCACATAGTCCACTAATAAAATCCCAATAATGAGCAAAATATCAAACAATACTAATATGCGTTAAACTGTGTGTAGATCTGTTGTTGTATCCTTTAGTTCTATGCCTGCAAGAACTTAAGAGGGGCAGTTCATGGTATCTAGCACCATGGAATTGGGATAAAAGGGTGTAATGATATATATATATATAGATATATTTACAATACAGATGGAACGCAAAGTATCGTTCATGCTTCACCAGTATGTATATGGCGAGATTGCTCGCACTCATGATATGTTAGGTTACAATTTGGTTAGATGGTTCTTTTATCATCTCCCTTGCCGTAATTGTTATTGCTTCTCTGCTATTATTTTGCGGTGCCCATCCAGTGCTTTTTAGTTTTGAAATGTCTAGCAGCATTTGAGTAACATCTCCTATCCAGCCTTTTCCATTTGAATCACCTTGAAAGTGATATGACACTTTGCCTAGCTTCTGCATACTGCAAATCTCATCTGCAATCGATATCGCATTAATTTTATCTATGTTGCCAACATTAAATACATTAACGTTATTGCTGTTTTGTTCTCCACTGGTTTCTGAAACAAGTAATAAGTGGTGTAAACAATCAGTAAAGTCCGATATGTGCAAATATGATTTTGACTGGAAACCGTTGCCTAAAATTGCCAATTCCCTTGGATTTGCCTTCAATTTTCTGATAAAATCATAAATTATGCCCTTGTCGCTTCTTGAGCCCACTATATTTGCCAACCTTAGGATAATACCTGATATTCCATATTGCTTGCAATATGCGGAGACTAAAGCTTCGCATGCTAATTTTGATGCCCCATAGTGGGATTCGGGAACTACTGGGCCATAATCCTCAGGGGTTGGTAACAATGAGGCAGAGCCATAAATGGTCGAGGAGCTGGTGAAAATAATTTTTTTTACTTGCGATTTCCTTGCCCCTTCCAATAATTTTACCGTGTTTCCAATATTTTGGTCATATAAGGCGTGGATTCCCTCCTCCTCAACATATACCTTCGAATACGCTGCAAGGTGAAATACAACCTCTTGTTCTTCCAGAGATTTCTTGATGTCTTGTGTGTTGGACAAGTCTCCCTTGACGAATTTAAAATTGGGATTTCCAAAATTATGGCTTATGTTGTTGATTTTGCCTGAGGATAAGTTGTCAAACGCCGTAACTTTGCAGCCATGTTCTAGTAATTTGTCCGCTAAATGGCTTCCTATAAAACCTGCTCCCCCTGTTATTATGCACTGTATGTTGTTATTCAGTTGAGTTTATAGTGAATGAATGAAAAATGATTAACATCATAAAAACTTCTTTGGCCGTGTCACCTGTCTATTGTACTATTTTTGACATTCGGGTTTTTCCCAGCAGAAAACGGAATTTAAAGAGGAAAACTAAATTCTCAATACCCTCTTTCCTAATTCTAAATGTTGATGGTCTTCCTATCCTTGGATAGTATATTCCATCCATTTCTTTTGACTTGAAGAATTTGAATGCAATAATCTTTATCTCCTCTGAAAATGACATTCCGTCTGAAACCGGGTTGATTGAGTCACAGAACTGCCTACGCATTATCCACATTCCAGACTGCGAGTCTTTTAGATTAATTGAGTAAATTACTCGTAATACTAGTGATAATACTTTGTTCCCCAAAAAGTGAGATAAAGACATTGAATCTTTTTCCAATCCTCCAAGTCTGTTAATGGTGATAAAGTCCAAACCCTGTTTTTCAAATCATTATGTATTGAGGAATTTTTTCTTGATAGGTCGCATCTGCATCCAAGGTGATTATTATGTCGCCGTCTGCATGCTGTAGTGCTATCTGTACGCTCTCCCGTATCCTCGCCTTTCTTCTGTGATTACTTTGCACCAAGTTTTGAAGCATTGTCTTTAGTAAGATCTGTGGATCCTCCATCTACAATAATACTGATACGGCATATCCCAGATCATTTATCTTTTGTAAAGGCAAACTGGCTATGGTTTCTGTTATGCCATCTTGTTCGTTGAGTGCGGGAATTATGATGCTGACCTTATTCATAGACACTTATAATCGTAAATGTGTCAACTATAAAAAAGATTACAGTATGATGAATAAACATTGAGTTACATGATTACGCAATTAATGCAGATGGGCTCTAAGAAAACTATTTGTTAAAAAAATACAAAAATAAAAAACGAAATGTATTACTTACAATAGTATAAGAATACGTTTAGATTAATTCTTTGCCGATTCATTTGAAAAAGGATCAAATCTATATGGAATTACTGTCGGAAATTAGTTTTTTGTGTCTCATCTTAAATTGTCACCTAGAAAAGATAACTAAAAATCCGATTTAATGAAGGTACAGTCGAGATCTAACTTGTCTGTTTACTGTTTTTTTGCCTTTTACAGTCAAACTGAAGGAATTCTCTCGAGTCTCATATCGGGTTTAATATTTTTCCTATGTGGTGCGTAAATTATTTTTGCTATTGAGAACAATCTGCCAAAAATTGATTTATGTGGTATCATGATTTTCAAAAGCCTGTGTGATGATAACTGCTCCATGACCTTTCATCCATGACTTTTAATCCAATGACCATAAAAAAATGGCGTATCTTTTTATCTGGATGTGACCTCTTTGTTATAACTGATATGGATGATTCCTACATAGGGCATGAAAATTTAGAATTGATTTCTCATAGTCACCGTTTCAACAACTGGCTTTTTGAACAAATATTGCCTAGATTGTATGGTGACATTTTGGAAGCAGGCAGCGGTATGGGTACGTTTACAGATAAACTAATTAATAATTTTCCTGCTTCTAACATAACTCTAACTGACGTTTCACTTGAATATTGTAGGGAATTAAACAATAAATATTCCGGTAACAAAAAAATTTCAACATATCCATTAGACCTTAACAATAATGTGGATTACGAAAGAATAGGTTACGGAAAATTTGACTCTATAGTGGCGATTAATGTTTTAGAGCATGTAGAAAAAGATGAATTTGCTTTGAAACAACTGTATCGCATGTTAAAAAATAAGGGAACATTAATTCTTTTGGTTCCCTGTCATGGATTCCTATACAATGTTATTGATAAAAATGTAGGACATTTTAGACGTTATACCAAAAATGATCTGGAAGCAAAAATAAGAAAAACTGAATTTTCTATAGACAGAATGTTTTACTTTAACATGTTGGGAATAATTGGTTGGTATTTTAATGGAAATCTATTTAAAAACTCTCAGGTAAACGGTAAGGGACTTAAAGTGTTGGATGTGCTGGTCCCAATACTGAAACGCACAGAATGGATAACCGGTAAAAGGGTGGGCCTGTCCATTATCTGTTATCTTAAAAAAGGACACTGAAATTACCTAATATGTGAAATTGTGTTAATTTTGTTTTTTCATTGCATAAGCAAACATAGTTATCAAAGTTGTGATGCACGTTCCATTCTTCTGTGAGTGTTTAACCTTTATGGTTTCACAATCTACATAGTCAAATGCGACATTATACGTTAATACGATGTTATTCTCCATAATATTGTATTATATAGTTATAGTTACACCTTCTCCAAGTCTTGCAACGAATTTTTTACCATCTTGACTTTCTGTTGCTGTCGCATGGATAACTACATTCTTTGCAATTAAAATGGAAATTGGTGTTATGCTTCCTGCACCACCATGGATTAGAATTGTTGGCTATTTGATAACTTTTTGTTTCTTAAAGTGATTTTTACCAACTAACATAAACAAGCAACATTATACTGCTCCAATATTGGCTTAGATTTTTAGACTCGGATATGCTGTTATATATAAGCAAGGGCAATGTTTCTATAGTTCCTCGGCTTAATATGACATTACCAGACGAGGTATCATATATATATCAACAACATTAAATATCCAG
>JBBJMN010000123.1:0-5682 GCA_037720485.1 Candidatus Nitrosocosmicus sp. | reverse complement strand
GATCTTAAACTTATAGTGTCTAAACCCTTACCGCCATACATCAAATACCTGCAACAGGATGATGGTTCCTACCAAATAATTGAAGCAAAGAAATGGGATTTAGACAAAAATGGTGTAAACCTGGAAATTAAACTTCCAGAATATCTGAATGTTAAAGATAAGGTTCTGACAATGGTGATCTATGCCAAAAAAGCAGATAACATGGCTGATGTAAATGGCGAGAACGATTATTCTGCCCCACCCATTCCATTGACTTCGCATACTTTTTTCAATTCCTGAATATCCTAATTTTGTACATGCCATTGTTGTTGTTGCCGTAATTTCGATAATTAGGTAACACCTTACTTTTCTTTATACCAATAAAGATCTAAAAATTGACAATAACAATGAACATATTGCGTATGACTTTTTATAATGAAATTGTGAATCTTCAAAAAACTAAACAAAATACCCCTGCTTTATTTATGGATCAAAATAGTCTAAGAAAATGATACCGCAATAAGAATCTCCATCACAATTCAATTGCCTGTGAACCAAAACGCAAATGCTTTTCATATATAATTAAATTTTGTTGGAAGTTGAGCGAGTTCGCAATACGCCCATCATCCGTCCCTTGATGTGGAAATGGATGGATATGGTAAATGTAGTCTCAAATAACCCATCTTGCTAAATTTCTGTGTTTTATGCCGCAATTACTGCCGATTGGGTTATTGTATCTATTTTAAAACATGTGTATCTGGGAATGGTGTGTAATGTGTTTAAGAAATATTGGGTATTGGTGTTATTAGTTCATCAGGATAGCCGCTCTACCAAAAACTCTGCAGATTTCTTTATGGCCTTCACTTGGTTACTGTACTTAGTAAAGCCATGACCTTCATCTTCAAAGACCATGTAGTCTACATCCATTCCTTTATCTTGAAGCCTTTTGACTATTTGATCAGATTCATCCTTTGCTACTCTTGGGTCATTCGCACCCTGTATTACTAGAAGGTTTGTTATCGGATTGATGGCGTCGACATAATTAATGGGGGAACGCTCCTTGAGAAAACTCTCCTCCTTTACAGGGTCTCCTACCAATTCTCCAGTAAACTTTTTCCAGTGTTCTGGAACCGTGTTAACAAATGTGACTAGGTTGCTTGGGCCAACGATGTCTACTGCGGCTTTCCAATTGTAGCCTGGTAGCCGAGTTATGCAACTTAAAGTTGCAAACCCGCCAAAGCTTGCGCCAAAAACGCCAATTCTTTTCGCATCAACCCAGTCTTTAGATAGAAGCCATTTTATTGCATGTTCTAAATCCCTGAGCTCATTGCCGCCCCAGTCGTGGTAAATCCTTTTCTCAAAGCTTTTGCCATAACCAGTACTGCCTCTATAATTTGGAGCAATGACCGCCACTCCATTATGTGCAAGATACTGATAAAGCCCAGAATAATCGTAATATGGCCTCTCTTGAGCTGTGGGGCCACCATGAATTGACAGGATGGCGCCATACTTTTGATTAGCAGTTGAATTGATGTTTTTATTGTTGTTGTTTTTGCGATCTCTAATATCCGTGGTGGTGTTTGAGATTTGGTTTTGGGCATTTTCCTCGGAATTTGCCTTATCGATGCTGCTGTTTTGTGGTATATACAAAAATGCAGAAACCTCCAAACCGTCAAAGCTCTTGTATTTTATTATCTCTGGTTTGATTAGCATATGCTTGGGTATGTTGGCTAAAAGGGAGGTGGTAATCTGCTCATATCGACCCTCATTTGACCTGGAGAGATCCATCACAAAGATGTTGGTTGGTGATGTTGGGCTGTCCATCATAACCCCTATCCTTTTTCCATCGGGAGAAAACTTTATGTCCTCTATAACGCCATTTGGCGAAACGTCGGCAGGGCCAATTTCTTTGGTTTCCCCATCAACAAGATTTTTGAGAAACAACCTACTGTAACCCTCTACATTTTCAGCCCAAGCGATGGTTGATCCATCTGAACTAACATCTATAATCTCTATATCATGCTGGGGGGTTAGTATCCATTCAAGTCTTGATTTATCAAGATCGTAAAACGCAACACCTGCAAATTCCCTGTTTAAATCCGATATGACATAAAAACCCTTTCCGTCAGCAGACCATGGGCCGACCATAAAACGGCTTTTCCCGGTGTTTCCTAAATCAATATTTCTCATTTCCCTGCTTTCAACGTCTAAAATCCATATTGTATAGTCCGTTAGGGTAACCAATTGAGAGCAGTTTATTTTTTTGTTATCTGGAGACCAATGCCCTGGTATAAACCAGCCATCTCTGTTGGTAACACAAAACCTGTCATCATTACTGTCGCTTTTCAAATTCCTAACATAAACAAGCATGTTGGATGGGTTTCCTTCATTTGATCCATAAACAATGTGCTTTCCGTCATGACTAAAACATTCCTGTCCCCATTCCTGTCTTATTTTTGGATCAAAAGTTATTTGCTCAGGCCAAGAGTCAAATATGTTGTCTATTTTGAATATCTGAAACTTCTCATTTCCTTGGTCATCTGCAAAAAAAATCACACTGTTGTCTACAGGAGAAGAAAAAACATGCCTTACAGATTCATCAATAAAATGCGTCAGCTGATAGGCGGCGTATTGTTCTCCATCAGGACTTAAAGTGGATCGCTGTCTCCACAAGTTAAATTGCCCATTTGTGTCTGCTATGTATAGCATCCAAAATGGGTTTGTTTTGAGAAAATCAAAGCCGGTAAATCGCCTGATAGCTGCAAACCTTTCAAAAGGGTATTGTTGCTGTTGTTGCCTTTTATTAAAATTATTCATCATGTTTTTCAACCTTCATTTTATTTGTTGATACATATGTATATTGTAGATGCTCATCATATTGACATTTCAACTGAAAACAATCATCCTATAAAAAAACACATGCACCGAGTTTTGGTAAAAGTGAATCTGTTCTCCTCAAACCCACGGCTTGCCATTATCCAAAGAAAAAAATCCGAATCTTTGGAAAATTCTTAAATTGTGTGATTACGGCATTTTTCCTTCAGAATGGTTTCGGAAAGATCTGGGGAATCAGAGAAGGCCAAAGAGTGTTTTATGTCATTACGATCACTTTAATGGAAACATCCCAAGACCGGGATGGTGCAATTTCCTAATGGCCTGAATCTGAATTGCGGTCCATTAAAAATAGATAAACCAATTTTGGTTGCAGCTAAGGACAAAGACATCATCATTCCGCAAAATAATTCGCCCAATCTTGCAAAGAAGATTCCAAATTCATGCATGGTGCAATTATAAGGTGGTGGATATGGAGCACTGTATAAGTATCCGGATAGATTGTTTTCCAAATAGACGAGTTTTAAAATAATTTTTTTATTGCCGTTAACAATTGAATCTTTGAGAATTGCAACAACAACAACAACAACAATGATCTAGTCTATCATGTTGTTCGTCTACAATATGACCCAATTTATGATCATAAAGACTATTATAATATTACTAGCTATCGTAAAGGATTATGCCAGAACAACAGAAAGTAGACGATGTAGTAGAGTCCACATCTATCATGGATAAGAAAAAAATAACGAAATTGGAAAAATCGTCTACTGCATTGGTAAAAGATCAAGATGATGATGCGGCTTCAATGGATGTGGATGACCAAGATGATGATGCGGCTTCAATGGATGTGGATGACCAAGATGATGATGCGGCTTCAATGGATGTGGATGAGTTAAAATAATAGTCCTGAAAAGAAATTATGACAACTATTGTTATTTGGGAAGTTTAATAGATGGTGGCAAAAACATGAGGGATTCAAACCGTCTGTTATCTTTATGCTAAAATAATTAAATATGAACGGTTAGAATGGTATTATATTTCTTTTAAACATTTATAATGATTCCATGAACGAAACCGACTACTATATTGCCATAAATCACAAAATCAATATTTTAAGACAGGTCTATACTTTTTTAATGGTGAATAATGGATTGAGTTTAACTTGTTTGGTCGGGTATGGGAGTTAACTAAAAATAATGAAATTTTTTTATTGTGTGGAGTTTGTTTTAGTCTTTTTGAATTTCTTGGTTATCTCTGACTCTGTGTTGTTGTCTTCTACCACTGCTTCCGATTCGGATTTTCCCACAAGATTTGACTCATCGTCAGCAAATTCATTTTCCCCTCTGTTGTCAATAGATGACATAATATGAGTTGGTTTGATGTGGTAATATACTTTCTATTGGTTTTGATCTGATGTTTAGGTTTTAATTCAATGCGGTGTTTTTTTTACCTGTTTATGCAATGGCTGTTGCAAATTATGTTATTTGATGCCAAAAGGTACAATCGCGTTTTCGGGGGATGCTTTACTTTATTCTTCCAATGTATTTTGCCCTACCTTTACAATCATTTTGCCAAAATTTTCTCCCTTAAATAGTCCAATAAATGCTCTGGGTGCATTTTCTAATCCCTCTACGACTGTTTCTTTCCAAACTATTTTTCCTTCATTTATCCATTTGGTCATTGATGAATGGAACTCATTTAGCAAATCATAGTGATCCCTTACAATGAATCCCTCGAGTCTTATTCTGTTTGTTACAGCTAAAAATAGATTTGATGGCCCTAATGGGGGAGTAGTAGTGTTGTATTGAGATATCATGCCACACAATACAATTCTTCCAAATGTCTTTATGTTGTCAATAGCAGCTTCCAAGTGTTTTCCACCTACATTATCAAAATAAAGATCAATCCCTTTTGGACAACCTTTTTTTAGTTCAGATGAGAGATTGTTTTCACCTATAGTTTTGTAGTTAAACGCATGGTCTACCTTAACATCATCAAGTAGCCATTCTACCTTTTCCTCAGAACCGGCACTTCCAACTACCTTACATCCCTTAATCTTTGCAATTTGACACGCGATGGAGCCAACTGCTCCTGACGCAGCCGAAACAAACACTGTATCTTTACCTTCATTTAATTTGCCTATCAGTAAAAGTCCAACATATGCGGTTAGCCCTGGCATTCCTAACGCTCCCAAAAATGACTGTAGTGGGGCAAGTTTTGGATTTATTTTCATCACGTTTTGACTGTCACTTGAGAGCCAGTATTCTCTCCAGCCAAAGTTTCCAAGAACATAATCTCCTACTTTGAATTGATTGTTCTTTGATTGCAAAACCTGACCTACGCATCCACCCTCTAAAGGCTTATTTAATTGAAATGGGTCTATATAGCTTTTAGTTTCTTTTGGACTTCTCATTCGTCCTCGCATGTAGGGATCAACAGACATCCAAATGTTTTTGACCAAGAATTCGCCTTCTTTGGGCTCTGGGATTTTTACGTCAACAACTTCAAACAACTCTTCAGTGGGAATACCCGATGGATATTGTTTCAAATGAATTTCCTGACCCATTCTTTGTACCATGTCAAACATTATCCGGTGGTAAATATTGTATTTATTGATACCCTTTGGATGTTTACCGAGTGAAAATCCATGCCAATTATCCCTTTGGTTGTTTCATGGGAACCTCTTTTGATTTTGCATGTGTTGTGATTTCCATGTTTTCCGGTACGCTGATTTTTATTAATTCTGGTGATTCCAGATGCCTTTTAGAACATTAGATTTTGACAAATACTGATTTTGAAATTAGAATTCTATTGATGTGCCTTTTGCTTTCTGTTAGTATTTCGGTTTTTAAAATCCTTTAAAAACTA
>JBBJMN010000034.1:0-18687 GCA_037720485.1 Candidatus Nitrosocosmicus sp. | reverse complement strand
ATTTCTTATGATTTTATCACTATTATACTCTACTAGATTCTTCTATACTTTTAAATATAAAAATACCTATAATCATTGAAACATTTTCAATACTTGCCTAAGTCTAAATCGGTTTTTGAGTTTTTTTTATTATAAGGATAAATAAGTTTGCATTCAATGACTTGTTTGTTGTTGTGATGGTTTTTTAAAAAGAATTTGAAATGTACATATCTCACAATATCGTGAAAAAAAAGCTCATGCAAAAACGTGCCTTTGCCATCTTTGTTAACTTTTTCAATCACCAAGTTGGTAAATAAAACTATTATTTTTTTAGAAAGTGTTATCATTGACAATTCTCTAATGAGATTTCTTACTTCTAAGCGAGTGTTTTCTTTGAATTTGTGTAAAAATAAAGGTATTATGTCGTCAAGGATCAATATGTCAAAATTTATTATTTTTATCTTCTTTACCAGTTTTGCAAGATCATCAAACTCGTAGATTCTTTGATAAATGATGTTTTTTAGATATGTTTTAGTCTCGTTGTTGTCAATTAGTATTTTGTCCATCATTGACTTTATTCTTTCTGGCCTGAAATTTCCTGAAGCCCCAGCATATATAATTTTCTTGTTATTTATGCCACTGACAGCACAAATCAAAAAACTCAATTGTGTTTTTCCTGAACCTTTTTTACCCGCTATTTCTATAAGAAATCCGGATTTTGTATTGTCGCATAGTATTTTATCTATGTTTGTTATCCCTGTTTTAATTATAAAATCAATTTGAATATGATGAATAAAAATTTTTTATTTTAATGATGTATCTTTTCTGCCGTATGTGATTATACGGTCTCGTTGATTGATAAGGGAAGCTTTTTATTGTCGCCAAGATTTTTTCACAATTGAATAACAATATGTCCGCATCTCCTTCACAACAGCAACCTACTAAAAGACCTTTGAATGTTCTACAACGATCTTTAAACAGAAAAGTGGCTGTAAGATTAAAAAGTGAAATTGAATATAGAGGCAGAATGACAAATGTGGATTCTTATATGAACCTTATTTTGAATGATGCAGAAGAGTTTGATGGCAATGATTTGATGGCAAACTACGGTAGAGTGGTTATTAGAGGTAATAATGTACTTTTCATTAAATTGGAAAAAGAATTTTAATTATCAACTTAGTCTTCTAATTTAATTGTTTTTATAGGTATTGGAAATGTCAAGAAGATTTATATTCACTTCTGAGAGTGTGACTGAGGGCCATCCGGATAAGATTTGCGATAGGATTTCTGATTCTGTGTTAGATGAGTTCTTAAAAAATGATCCCGATTCACGGGTAGCTGTAGAAGCATTAACCACCACTGGGGTAGTAATTGTAGCGGGTGAAGTAACTTCTAAAATTAAATTGGATATTCAGGAAATTGTACGAAATGAGATTAATGAAATAGGTTACAACAAACCCGAATATGGATTCGATGGCAACACCTGTTCGGTTTTAGTGTCCTTGCATGAACAGAGCCCTGATATCTCCATAGGTGTATCTTCAAATGAGCTAAGGGAACAAGGCGCAGGTGATCAGGGACTAATGTTTGGATTTGCTATAGATGAAACTCCTGAATTGATGCCTCTACCCATTACTCTGGCCCATAAACTGTCTCTGAAATTATCTACTGTAAGAAAATCAAAAGAATTGGACTGGATTAGACCAGATGGAAAATCGCAAGTATCTGTATTATATGAAGATAATAGGCCAAAAACGATCGATACAATTGTTTTATCAACTCAACATGCTCCTGAGATATCCCAGGAGCAAATTTATGAGGAAATAAATAATTATGTAATCAAGCCAGTTTGTGAAGATTGGATAAATCCTAATACCAAAATATTTGTAAACCCTACGGGCAGATTCGTAATCGGTGGCCCTCCGGGAGATACTGGATTAACAGGAAGAAAAATAATTGCAGATACATACGGAGGAATGGGGCGTCATGGTGGAGGTGCGTTCTCGGGCAAAGATCCTTCCAAAGTTGATCGTTCTGCATGCTATATGGCAAGATACATATCTAAAAATATTGTGGCTGCTGGATTAGCTTCTAAATGTGAAGTCCAAATTGCCTATGCAATTGGAGTTGCAAAACCAATTTCAATAATGGTTGATACATTTAACACCTCTGATGTATCTGAGGATAAAATTGAAGAGACGGTTCAAGATATTTTTGATACAAGCCCTGCCGGAATAATAAAAACTTTGGATTTAAAGAGACCGATATATAAGAAAACGTCTGCTTATGGTCATTTTGGCAGATCTGATGTGAATTTTAAATGGGAACAGGCTGATAAAATCGATCTTCTTAAACCGCTTTTACATTCCTAAATATATTTTAATTATTTTATATTTTAAGAAATGTTTTTTAATTTTGGTTGTTGATGCAATATATTTGTTAGATTTTTTTAAAAATTCCAATAACGATGCTTCTCAACAGGGTGATTTATCTATTGCAGAAAAAGAACAGGACCTTCCAAAGGAGATAATGGAAAAAAAACAAAAAGGTTTGTTGAAAACTGGCCTGACTACAGGAACCTCTGCATCTGCTGCAACGAAAGCGCTTTATTGGCACTCCTGTCTAAAATATCTGCAGATAGTGTCGATATTACACTTCCGAAAGGCAAAGTAGTTACCTTAAATATTTCTTGGACAAAATTTCAAGATAATTCTGTTACCTGCGCGGTAGTCAAGGATGGGGGCGACGATCCGGATGCAACCCATGGAGCTGAAATATGTTCCAATGTTCAATTGACCGATAACATAGGAAAAATTGATGTTGATGGTGGAGTTGGTGTTGGGAGAGTAACCAAACCTGGGCTTGGCCTGATGATAGGCTCAGCAGCAATCAACCCCGTTCCCATGAAAATGATTATTCAATCATTAGATGATGTGCTCAAAATCAATAACCACGTTACAAAAAATAATGGATTACGTGTTGTTATCTCTGTTCCCAACGGTGAGGAAATTGCAAAAAAAACTGATAATCCTAGGCTAGGTATATTGGGAGGAATTTCAATCCTCGGAACTACGGGTATAGTTTTACCCTATTCTACCGCATCATTTGCAGCTTCCATAAGACAGAGTTTAGATGTGGGAATGGCTCTTAATTCAACTACTTTTATACTTACTACTGGAGGAAGAAGTGAGGACTATTGTAAAAATTTATTTGGGGCCGCCTATCCCGAACATTCTTACATCCAGATGGGCGATTTTGCCGGATATAGTGTCAAGCAATGCTATGAAAAAAAAGTAAAGAATGTAATCATTGCTGGTTTCATCGGCAAATTAACCAAAATAGCAATGGGTGTAAAACAGACCCATGTAAGGGGTTCACATGTAAATATGGATTTTATGGCTAAATTGGCTGAAGAGTCTGGAACATCTGAAAAAGTCATAGATCTGATTAAAAATGCGAACACAGCTAGACATGTATCTGAAATAATTGATGATAACAATATAGTTGGTTATTATGACCTTTTGTGCAAGCATGCGTTTAATCAACTAAATAGTTATTCAAATAATCAGCTCTCTATAGGTATAATTATGTTTGACTTTGAGGGCAAAGGTATAGGAAAATACCAAAATAAATAACTTTATTTATAATTTTTATCCATAATCCTATCAAACTAATTATATTAAATCAAAGAAATTTTTATAATGTCGAAAATTATACAGTATTATTAAAAATGTTTTTTGGGATACCTTGGTTATATGACTATGAAATTGAGTAAGAGGGAAATTGCAATAGTGGCTATAACTAAAAACGGAATTGATATTGCTAAAAAACTAAAAGAAGCATTTGATAGTGCTGATATATATGTACCCATAAAATTTACCAATCCTAATTTGCATGTAACATACTTTAGTGAATCAGTAAATGAAAAAATAGGGTATCTTTTTACTAATTACAATTCTTTGGTTCTTATTTTTTCTTTAGGTGCTGTGATCAGACTTATTTCGCCTTATCTAAAAGATAAAAAGACAGATCCTGCGGTAGTGGTAATTGATGACTCCGCAAAATTTGTAATAAGCACACTTTCAGGACACCTAGGGGGTGCAAATGAACTTACTGGTAGAATATCTGATTTTTTAAAATCTATGCCTGTTATCACCACCGCGGCTGACGTTAATAACACTATTGCAGTTGATTTGGTTGGCAGCAAATTCAAATGGGTAATAGATAATTATGAAAACGTTACGAAGGTTAGCGCAATGATGGTAAACAATGAGAATATTGGCGTTTTTCAGGATGCTGGAGAAAAAGATTGGTTGGGATCTAGAGAGTTACCAAAAAATGTTGGTATTGTAAATGAAATCAATGATCTTTTATCCGATTACTATAAAGCTTCTCTTATAATTACTGATAAACTGATTTCAAACCAGTTATTGTTAAACAAATCCGTCATATATAGGCCTAAGACATTGGTTGTGGGAATAGGTCTCCATTGGGGCACTACAAAAGAAACTATTGACAATGGGGTAATTAGTGTACTAAATGACAATCAACTAAGTTTCAAAAGTATTAAATTGATCACATCCTTAGATAGGGGGAAAACTGTCAAAGGATTGGATGAGTATTGCAAAAAAAATGGCTTGGACATATTGCTGTTTTCTAAAGAGAGTTTGAATAACGTTGTTGTTCCCAATCCATCAGAGATTGTCGGAAAGTATGAGGGAACTTATAGTGTCTCTGAGGCTTCGTCATTAAAGGCTTCCAATGGTGTTTTAATAGTACCTAAAAGAAAATTTCCTCCAGATTTGACAGTCGCAATAAGTAGGGTGATATATAATTGAAAAAAGCATTGTTGATAATTGATAGGGGCAGCAAAATGAAGGAGGTACAACAAGAACTAATGGATACATGTTTAAAGATTAAGAGCCAAGCAGATTATCATTATGTCGATTATTGTTTTCTTGAAGTTTTGCCTCCTTTTATTGGTGAAGGCATAAGAAAATGCTTAGAACACGCTATTGACTCCATTACTGTAGTTCCGTATTTTCTTTATCCGGGTATGAAACTTAAAGATGCAGTGACCCAAACTGCGCACTTTACTAAACTTATTCCGTGCAAGATGGTGGTTACAAAACCATTATCTTATCAACCCGTAATATCAAAGATTGTCCTGGATAGAGTAAACTCTCTGTTGCATGGAAAGAATATCAACAAAGAAAATGATTCTCTTTTATTAATTGGTCATGGCAGCAGTGACAAGCGAGCAAGAGATGCGTTTTTATACACTGTTAATGGCTTAAAAAGTCATTTTAAACATGTCAATTACTGTTTTTTGGAGCTAGAACCTCCTAATATAGAAGAGGGTTTCAAAGATTGCCTTGTTTCAAGTCCTGAGTCAATATTTGTTATCCCCTATTTCTTACACAAGGGTATCCACATTCAAAAAGATATTTTGATTGATATTGATAAGGCCTCAAAAAAATATGGTTTTACTAATATATTTATATCCGAACACATTGGTGTAGATTCTTTGATAATTGACTTGGTTGTTTCTTTGGCTAAGGAAGCTGAAAACAAAAGTGGGATATTCAAATAATTCCAATATCGATTACAAGAGCGGTTCTGCTAAAGGGCGTGACATGTCGACACATTCCTTTGGCATTGAACGGCAAAGCTTTGATATTATTGAATCCGAGATTGGAAAACATGATTATACCAAAGACCAATGGGTTATAGTAAGAAGAGTCATCCATGCCACCGCCGACTTTGATTTTGCAAAAGAAGGCAAAATAATTTTTCATGACAATGCCATAGAGTCTGCATTTTTGGCATTCTCCAAACAATCATATATGGTAACAGATGTGGAAATGGTTTTACATGGGATAAATAAAAAGTCACTTGCCACCCTTAATATGAACTGTGTTTGCTATATCAATGATCCCCAATGCATAGAAGATTCAAAAAAGCTTGAAAAGACCAGGTCTGAATTGGCGATTCAAAAAGCGGCAGATAAAATAAATGGTGGCATTGTGGTAATCGGAAATGCTCCTACTGCTTTATATGAAGTGATATCTCTGATTAAAGAAAAAAAACTTTCTCCATTTCTTGTAGTTGGGATCCCAGTGGGATTTGTTTCTGCAGTTGAATCAAAACATGAGTTATCCAAATTAGATATTCCCTACATAACAAATAGCGGAAGAAAAGGAGGCAGTTCTGCGGCTTCTTCTATAATTAATGCTTTGATGCTGATGTATATTACAAACCAAACAAATAAGAATAAAATATAGTTTCTTCCATTTCCATTTCTTTAAGTATTTGGTTTGTAATTACTCTGCATTCGATGTATGCCTACATTTTCGATAAACCTTGATGTTTTTTTTATTTTATTTTTTTGAATAGTTATAACAACTTTCTATAAAATTGCTTGAAATCTTTGAGTTAATAAAATGAGTGTGCATGTATGATGCGATACAGTTATTTGAATAAAATCCGTCATATCCATCGACAATTCCTTTTCCTCTCTTTAACGCATAAACTAGTTTTATATCTTTGTGGTTATTGATAATGTTTGAATAATGGAATTCGTGTCCACGTATTCTTGTTATGCTTCCAAGGACGGTTTTGCTATTGTTTAACATAGCCTCTGTGTAGCCTAAAGTTAATTTTCCAGTCATTATTGTTTCTGCATCAAATAATCCCACCATTTTGTATTTTTTATTTTTGTTTTTATACCCTGAAATTGATTTTGTTAAATACATTAGACCGCCACACTCTGCATAAATAGGCATATTGTCTTGTGCCGATTTCATTATATTTTTTTTCATTGACGAATTTTTTTCTAACCTGTCTGCTATTATTTCTGGAAAACCTCCACCTATTATAATGCCGCTGCTATTGCTGGAAACGTCATCATTGTCAATGGGACTGAAAAACTCTATTTTTGCTTTTTTTTGCAACAGTTCTAAATTGTCTTGATAGTAAAAATTAAATGATTTGTCGAGGGCTATCGAGATTTTGACCTTTTCCTTTGTCTCTTTTTTGTTGTCTTCGAGGCTGAATGAGTTTGTTTTTCTTCCGTTGCCTTTTTTCTCGATTGCGGTTTTACATTTTCCGATTTCTATAACTTTTTCTATGTCAATATTGTGGGATATCTTTTTAGCGTTTTCTATCAAATTGGTAATTTTGTCCAAATCTATCTCTATGGTGGGTATCAAACCCAGATGTCTTTCTTGGAGTTTGTTTTCTTTATTACTAAAAATCTTGCCTATTATGGGAATTTTTATTTTTGTTTGGAAAGCTTCGGTTATGTATTTTAAATGCCGTTCGCTTGCAATGTGGTTTATTATTATTCCTGAAATTCTTGTTTGCCTGTCAAATTTTATAAAACCTAAAGCTATGGCTGCCAAAGACCTTGCGGCTTTTCGCGCATCTACAACCAAAATTATTGGGATGTCAAGTATTCTTGAAACATGGGCGGTGCTGGCAAAGTTGTTCCTTCCTGAGAGGCCATCAAACAAACCCATTACTCCTTCCAACACCGTGAAATCAGAATCCTGTGTGGCGTTGAAAAAGGATTCTGTGATGCCTTTTCTACCCATTAACCACACATCGAGATTCCTTGACCTTTTTTTTGATATCGCATTATGGTAAGATGGATCTATGTAGTCTGGACCAATTTTGAAAGGCTGTACATTATAGCCTTTATTCCGAAGACCATGTATGATTGCCATTGTTATAGTTGTCTTTCCGACGCCGCTTGTTACACCTGATATTACAATTCCTGGAGTTTTCAATAATCACTCTTTTTTAATTGAAATAAAATAAAAATATTATTTGTGTGCTAACAATGTATAATATGTCAATTGACATAAACCATTCACATAATTTTAAAAATGACTTTGAATGTCGATAGAATAAAAGTGTTTTATTCAAAAACGTTATGAAGCGCATTTGATTTAATCAACATAATGTGGTTTATCCAAGTAAATCCGGAGATTGGCTAAATACACAATATTGTGATTTTGTGTTTATACGTGCCCATTTGTTTTACTATTGCGGAGATGCTTTTTGTTCAATCCCAATTTTACGTAATTTTCTATTGTAGTTTAGTCCAAATCTGTGAGACTCGTCTCTTATGTGCTGTAATATTCTGAGTGATTTTTGATTTTTGGGAATCACTATCGGATTGTTTGAAAAAGGCACAAATATCTCTTCGTTTTCTTTGGCCAAAGATATGCATTCTATTTTGTCCAATCCGATTTTTTTTAAGGCTTTTAAAGCCACATTCAGATGGCCTTTTCCTCCATCAATTACTATAAGATTTGGTAAATCTTCGTCATTATTCACAACCGATGTTTTGTCTCTGTGGCCCATAACCTTATCCATTTTTGAATTTTCATCCGTGCTGTACCTTCTGGAAATTATTTCCTCCATCATTGAAAAATCGTTTTGACCGGTTGTCTTCTTAATCTTAAACCTTCTGTACTTGCTTTTGTGTGGCACCCCGTCGATAAACCTGGTGCACGCACCCACAGCAAAATCATTTCCAAAGTTTGAAACATCAAAGCAATCTATTGTGTGGGGAATTTTTTTTAACTTCAATGATGATTTCAATTCCTCTAATGCCGGCTCGTGGCTTTTCTGAATATGGGTGTTTAGGTTATTGGTGATAAGTTCCATTATCTTTATTTTGTCCCTATTTTGAATTTTCTCATCAATTGAACTGTTGTAGTTGGATTCCGTATTGTCTTGGCTAAAAGATTGATCATTTGCTTGTGTAACGTCAATTTCGCATATGTTGCTGATGGTTTTTATCTTGACACTGTGACCTGAAATTTTTTCTAAAACTAACTCCAATTTTGATTTCTCCGGTAATTCTTCATTGAGATAGATGATGTTGGGTATTAATGGATTTGAATAATAATATTGGGAAACAAAGCTTTCAAAGGAATTGTCTGCAATTAGATCAAATTGATATTTTTTCATATCATTGATTACCCCGTTTTTACTGACCAATGTCATAACATATGCGATGTTTTGGGCTTTCTCATGTATTATTCCTATATACTCCTCAACTGGGTTATTATGAAATGTGCTTTCTACACTTTGATGGTATCGTAAGTTTTTTAGCCGAAATAATGTATCCCTAATGTGGATTGCTTTTTCGTATTCCTTTCTGTCTGATGAGTCCCTCATTTCCTTTTCTAACTTAAGGTAAAACTCATCAAAATCGTTGTTTGTGTTTAAAATGTTCTTTATCAATTCTATGTTTTTATAGTATCCTTGTTGAGATACTCTGTTAATGCATGGGGCGTCGCAATTGCCTATGTGATATTCTAGGCATTCTCTTTTAGGTAACTGCTTGCAGATCCTAATTTTAAACATTTTCCTTAAAAGGCCTATTGTTAGGAACCTTGAGCTTCCTTTAACAAAAGGACCAAAGATTTCGCCTTTTGGGCCCATAAACTCACCGTTTCTGTTTCTTCTGGTTACTAATAGCCTTGGGAATTTTTCATCGGTTATCTTTAGGTATGTGTACCTTTGCTGATCTTTTAATTCTATGTTAAATATTGGCCTGTATTTTTTTATTAGATTTGACTCCAGCAAAAAAGCCTCAATTTCATTGCCGGTAATTATGAAGTCTATTTTTCTTATTCTGGAGACTAAGATGGATGTTTTATCTCTGGGTTTTATGGTGTCTTTCAAAAAATAGCTTTTGATTCTTTTGTGCAGGTTTTTAGCTTTACCAATATAAATAACCTTTTCCTGCGAATCCTTCATTATGTAAACACCCGGCTTTTGAGGATACGTTTGCTCTGTGTTGTAGCCTGGGATATCTATTTCCAATTGTACAGCATATAAAGAATAAAAATCACTTAAATTTCTTTTGTACTGTGTCTTTTATATTTTGATAAGATTTTGTTCCTTTAAGTTGAATTGCGATAGTTTGTCTTTTAAAAACTGCGAAGTATGGCTTGCCTCATTGCTTACTATGTCCTTAGGTGGCCCATATGCTATTATTTGACCTCCATTCTCTCCGCCCTCGGGACCTAAATCTATTATCCAATCTGCTGCAGATATTACATCCAAATTGTGCTCTATGATGATTATTGTGTTTCCCATGTCCCTAAGTTTATGCAAAATTTTTAAAAGCTTTTTGACATCTGCAAAATGCAAACCTGTGGTCGGTTCATCTAGAATGTAAAGCGTATTGCCTGTATCCCTTTTGGACAGTTCTGAGGCTAACTTGATTCTTTGAGCTTCCCCGCCAGATAGTGTTGTTGCTGATTGGCCTAAATGCAAATATCCCAAACCCACATCGTTTAGTAGGTTTAGTTTGTTTGCTATAACCGGGTTATTCCTAAAGAACTCTAAAGCTTCCTCAACTGTCATATCTAGAACCTCGGAAATGTTTTTTCCCTTGAATCTTATTGAAAGCGTTTCTGTGTTGTATCTTTTTCCATTGCATTGATCACAAGTTATGTAAACATCCGGAAGAAACTGCATCTCTATTTTTCGTACCCCGGCACCTTCGCAAACATCACACCTACCATCTGGTAAGTTAAAGGAAAATCTTCCTGGCTTGTATCCCTTTTCCTTTGAATCCTGTGTCAATGAAAAGATTTCTCTAATTTTGGTAAAAGCATTTACGTATGTCACTGCATTTGATCTTGGTGTTCTTCCAATGGGTGATTGATCAATCCCTATTACTTTATCTATGTGCTCGATGCCTTGGATTTCTTTGTGTTTTCCTGTTGTCATTTTTGATTTATAGAAATGGTTCATCAAGCAGTTGTATAATATGTCATTAACTAAAGTGGATTTGCCTGATCCCGAAACACCGGTTACAACGGTTATCAACCCAATGGGAAATTTTGGGTAAATGTCTTTTAGGTTGTTTTCACTAGCCCCTAAAATCGAGATAAATTTTCCGCTGTTATCTTTTCTCTCAACATTCTCTATGACTTTTTTCCTTCCGGATAGGAACTCCCCGGTAATGGAGTTTTCATTATTGATGATGTTTGTCATTTTGCCAGATGCTACTACTTGACCTCCGTGAATACCTGCTGCGGGCCCAATGTCTATTATCCAGTCCGAATTTCTTATAATGTCTTCGTCATGCTCCACTACAATTACTGTATTTCCGAGATCCCGCAACCTACACAAAGTCTTAATCAAAAGAGCGTTATCTCTTTGATGTAGCCCTATGGTTGGCTCATCAAGGACGTACAAAACGCCTGTTAAATTGGATCCTATTTGTGTAGCGAGTCTTATTCTTTGGGACTCACCACCTGACAGTGTTCCTGCCTTTCTATTTAGATTCAAATAATTCAAGCCCACGCCCAACAGGAATTCCAACCTGCTTTTGATCTCCTTTAGAATCTGTTTTGAAATGATGATTTCATTTTGCGTTAGATTGATATTGTGAAAGAAATCTATTGCTTTGTCGATTGGGAGGTTGCAAATTTCCATTATCGATTTTTCATTTATTTTGACCCCTAGTGCTTCCTTTTTTAGCCTGTTACCTTTGCATTTTTCGCATGGCTTTTCTTTCATAAACTTTGTTATTTCTTCCCTTTTTGACTCTGATTCTGTTTCGTTGAATATTTTCTCCAGTGTGGGTATGACCCCTCTGAACCTTCCAGAGTATTCCCATGAACTCTCACTGGATTTTGAAACATAGTTGTAATTGATTTTGGTTTCTGTTCCATACAAAATAACGTTTATCTGCTCTTCACTCATTTTTTCTATCGGTGTGTTCAAATTAAAGCCAAATTTTCTTCCTACATCCTTTAGCATAGACGTCCTAAAACTTACAAACTGTCCGGCTGACCATGGCTTTATTCCTCCATTTAGGATGCTTTTACCTTTGTCTGGAATTATTAAATCCGGATCAAATTCTATTTCAATTCCCAGGCCATTGCATTTAGTACATGCGCCAAATGGCGAGTTGAACGAAAAAAATCTTGGTTCCATGTCTCCCAAATTAATATTGCAATACGGGCAAGCGTTTTTTTGCGAAAATACATGATCTGTGTCTCCCACTTGCGCTATCATTAAACCTTCTCCCATCTTCAAAGCGTTTTGCACGGATTCAAAAACCCTGTCCTTTTCTGTGCTTTCCGGGTCTAGAATTATTCGGTCTATTACCACATCGATTGAATGCCTTTTCTGTTTTTCTGCTCCTGGTATTAAATCAAGTTTTTCAAATTCGCTTAAGTTTATTATTTTTTTATCGATTCGCATTCTTAAATACCCTTGATCCTTTAAATCCTTTAGAACTTTTTCATACGTTCCTTTTTTTTCCCTAACTATTGGTGCTAAAACAAATATCGTTACACTGTCGTGGCTTTTCCCAATTTCTATTACCCTTTCAACGATTGAATCAATGGATTGATGGGATATCCCTCTGTTACATTCCGGGCAATGCGGGACCCCTATTTTAGAGTACAGCAGCCTCAGGTAATCATAGATTTCTGTTATTGTCCCCACTGTGGAACGCGGATTTTTATTTGTGGTTTTCTGTTGGATGGCTATTGATGGGGATAATCCTTCTATTGAGTCCACATCCGGCTTATCCATTATCTGCAAAAATTGCCTGGCATATGCTGACAGTGATTCCACATATCTTCTTTGACCTTCGGCAAAAATTGTGTCAAACGCTAGTGTGGATTTTCCAGAGCCGGATAACCCTGTAAAAACGATTAATTTGTTCTTGGGGATATCCAAATTTATATTTTTTAGGTTATGCTGTCTTGCTCCCTTGATGGTTATTCTGTTTTCCATTTTCTCTCTTTTAAAATTTATATTTTTAGCAAAGTTTGATTTATTTTATGAAGATTTTCTCTCTGTTCAATAGCTTTTTCAAACTCCAGGTCTTCTGCAAATTTGTTCATTTGGCTTTCTATTTTGATGGATAAATCAACCAAATCGTTTCTTGTCATTGTTTTTAAATCTATATCAAACTTTGATATGTTCGAAACCTTTTGTGGGATTGATTTAATGATTGTTTTTGGCTCAATATTGTTAATCTCATTGTATTCGATTTGTTTTTTTCTTCTTCTATTTGTTTCGACGACTGCATCCTTTATGGATGTAGTTATGGAATTTGAGTATAGGATTACCTTTCCGTCTATATTCCTTGCTGCCCTTCCGAAAGTTTGGATTAAACTTGTGTAGTTTCTTAAAAACCCCTCTTTATCTGCATCCATTATTGCAACGAGTGAAACTTCGGGTAGATCCAGACCCTCCCTCAATAAATTTATGCCAACCAAAACATCAAAATCTCCGGATCTTAGTTGTCGTAGTAATTCAGTTCGCTCTATTCCGTTGACTTCTGAGTGTATGTATCTTACTTTAATTCCTTTTTTTGATAAAAATTCTGCCATGTCCTCCGCCATCTTTTTGGTTAGGGTTGTGACAAGGGTTCTTTGATTATTCTCTACCCTTTTGTTGATTTCTTTTATGAGGTCGTTGATTTGTGTTTTTGTTTCCCTAATCTCTATATGTGGGTCTAAAAGCCCTGTTGGCCTTACAACCTGTTCGACCAGGCTGTCTTTGTTTGCCAATTCATATTTCCCGGGGGTCGCAGAAACAAAAATTACATTATTAAAATATTCCTCAAACTCTTCAAATTTAAGGGGTCTGTTATCAAATGCGCTAGGTAGCCTAAACCCGTAATCAATGAGTGTTTTCTTTCTTGAATAGTCTCCCTTGAACATTGCCATCACCTGAGGCAATGTTACGTGAGACTCATCTATCACCAACAGAAAATCTTCGTTGAAAAAATCCAAAAGACAATATGGTGGTTCCCCCGGTTTCCTTCCGTCAAAATGCCTTGAATAGTTCTCAATTCCATTGCAGTATCCCAACTCGGAAATCATTTCCAAATCGTAATTTGTTCTAGACTTTAGCCTTTGTTTTTCCAGTTCTGTGGGTAGGTGGGGCAACCATTTTTCCAATTCGTCTTTTATGGATTCAATAGCTCTTTTTTGCATGTTTTCATCAACCAGGTAATGTTTTGCTGGGAAAATGGTTATTATTTTCTCTTCCCTGAGTGTTTCCTTTGTGTCCTTATTTAACACAAAGATGTTTTCTATTATGTCACCATAGAGGCTTATCCTAATCATCTCCTTTGAATACCCCGGTATTATGTCAATGGTGTCCCCCTTTAGCCTGAAAGTTCCATTATCGGGACTGATATCGTTTCTTTCGTACCTAATTTTTACTAATTTGTGTATTAACGACTTTCTGTTAATTTTCATTTGTTTTTTTATGATTACCGACTGTTCTTTCCACTCTGTCGGGGATCCTAGTGAATAGATGCATGAGACGGTCGCAACTATGATGGTTGGCTCGCCTGATAACAGCATTGAGGTCGCCTCAAGTCTCATTTGTTCAATTTTTTCATTAACCTCGGTATCTTTTTCTATGTATGTGTCAGTTTGTGGCATATAGCTTTCAGGTTGATAATAGTCGTAGAAACTGACAAAGTACCCAACATTGTTTTCGGGAAAGAATTCTTGAAACTCTGCATATAATTGAGCAGCGAGAGTTTTATTGTGGGAAATAACCAGGACGTTTTTATTTAATTTTGAAATGACGTTTGCAATGGTAAAGGTTTTACCACTGCCGGTAACACCAAGTAATATCTGTTTTTTTTTATTTGATTTTACCCCCAAAACCAAATTATTTATTGCTTGGGGTTGATCTCCTTTTGGGGACATTTTATCTGAAAGGGCAAATGTTTTTTTTATGTTTGGTTCATTGTTATCATAACCATCATTGTCGTTTGTTAGTATGTTGCTTGATGATGAGGATGCTGAGGAGGAGGGGGAGGAAGAAAAGTTATTCATTCCGATTATAGTGGTATATGGAGGTTGTGGGTATTTATCTTATGGTATTTTAACATATAAGAAAAAATGTGATCATTTATTGAGCGCGTCAACCGGTGAGATTTTAGATCCCTTATAAGCTGGATATAATCCTGAAAAAACACTCAATCCTACCACTATGATGAGTATCTTTGATATTTCGACCATATCAAATATGGGTGAGATTTTTATTGGCAAGCTTAAAAAAAACAAAAAAGAGCTTAAAAGGACATGTGAGCCCAAAAACCCAAAGAGGATTCCTATACTTGCGCCAATTATGCCCAGTATGGCAGATTCTGTTAAAAACATACTTAATATTGTTCTGTTTGTTCCCCCAAGCGCCTTTATTATTCCTATTTCCCTGGTGCGCTCAACTACCGATGTGTATATTGTGATAATGATTCCTATCGCCGCAACAATCAGTGAGAATACCGCTATGCTTGAAATAAACGTAGAGACCCCGACAATAAGTTTGGTCAGGGTTTTTATGATTTCAAGGGAGTTTAGGATTGTAACCTGGTTGCTAAAATGATTTTGAATGCTTTTTACAATCCCATCCACCTTACCAATGTCGTTATAAGTCAAAAACACCAAGTCATAGTCGTCAGATTTATTGAGGATTTCTCTACCCTTGTTTGTTTCAATGAATACCGAATTGTCTATGATTGGGTTTCCAGTTGAGTTGACGGTTGCTATCACATCAAAATTATCCCCCTCGTTATTGTTTGGTTCCGTTGGATGTGACAGCATTATGCTATCCTGATTGATGCCTTGGATGGTTATGCTGCTGCTGCTGTTTTTGTCCTCACTTGAGACAAAAAGGGTTTTGCTCAGTTTTTGGGGCATTACTATAAAGTTCTCTTTTTTTGAAGATTCCTGTAACGCATGATTGTTGCCAATGTCCGGAATAATGTTTTTTAAGCTATTGATACTTGTAGCAATAACATTGGAAATTTCAGAGTTATTGCCGCTTTTAAGCACCGTCATGCCTTGGAATGCGGGATCGACTGACTCTACTCCACTTATATTTTCCAAAAATCTTATGGTGTTATTATCAAAAGGGATTCTTTTTTCTACCATGGTTAAATTCCGGTCAAACAGAACCTGAAGCTTGTTTTGGATGTTTTCCAAATTGGACTGCTGGATTTTTTCCGAATTTGAAATTATCAGTTGGTTTGGCAGGATTCTCTTGAAATTTTGCTCTACAAAAGAAATGAGGCCCTGAGTCAAACTGCTAAGGGACACCAGTAGGCCACAACCCATGGTTATCATCAAAATTGTGAGTATGTTTCGAGTTCTCCGTTCTTTTAATGAACTTAATGTTAAAAGTGTAATCTCTTTAAAATCCATATTTTACTTGTGAGAAATTACCCTGGTTGCTATATAATGTTTTTAAACCGGATTTTGACTACACTAATATTGGGAAATTCTAATGAAATTCTCTCCATAAAAAACATTTCTTGTGAAACTTTAGGTAGTTTTGAGAAACTCCTTTTATCTGATGGCTACAGAATCAAAGAGGTCCTTGCAACAAAACAAACCATCCCAGAAAACATAGATAATTTTAATGCGATTTTCATATTGGGGGGACCAATGTCTGCGAATGACCATTTTGAGTACCTATTGAAAGAAAAACAGCTAATCGTTAATTCACTTAGACTTGGGATTCCTGTTTTGGGTATTAGCCTGGGCTCTCAACTCATAGCTGAATCATGTGGTGGAAAGGTGTATCCTGGAGCAAAAAAAGAAATAGGCTGGAATTTTGTCGACATAACGGAGGGGGGTAAAAACTCTTTATTTAAAGACATTCCGGATAAAAGGATTCAGGTATTTCAGTGGCATGGCGATACGTTTGCTTTGCCCGGAAATTCGGATGTTTTGTCTTCCTCCAGTTTGTATCTGCAGGCATTCAAGCATAAGACTGCTTATGGAATTCAGTTTCACCTGGAAGTCACACCCGACATGATTTTTAATTGGATGGGGGAATACCGTGAGGAGATTTTAAACGAAAATATTGACAAACAAGACTTGGTATTTGATATCGAAAAAAAAGCTACAGATTTGCACAAACTCTCTAAAACAGTCTATAAAAATTTTGCCTCATTGATAAACTGAGGGTTTTTGAAAATGTCCACTTTTGCACACTGTGTCTCCCTAATGCAATTGCCATTACTGTTACTCCATGCAAAAAATGGACTTTGCCTCCCACACTGAATTGTGATGGGTTATTGGTAAAACCCGAATTTAATCCAAATCGTAGCATTTAAAACAATCAAAAACTCCATTATGCCCAAAAAGCCTTGGGGGCTTTAGGGATTCAATCCCTCAGATTATGATTGAATATTGTCATTTAAAAACAATGGTGATTCATCCTAAATAGCGCCAAATTGAGATAATAATGCCTATGTGCATCTAAAAGCGGTTGACAATTGCATTATCCGTGCATCAGTTTTTCCGAATGACCTTTAGTGTTTCTTAGGTATTTGGGAAAACCGGATCAACTGATACGGCTGGTGCGGGGGGGGGGGGGTGCGTTTTGTGGAAAAAACCACAAAAATAAGGCAATGGGGAAAACATATCATTTGAAGGAGACTGTGATAGGGATGGCAAAATCCTTGACCAACCAATAAATAAGACCGAAACGTATTATTGTATTGAATTAAATTAAATAAAAGCCACAATACCTCAACAACACCATCCTCATCGGTACCTTCGACATCAACATCTCAGATGCCATATTCAGTGATGAAAACAACAGACAAACCGAATGATTCTTTAGACACCATGAGATCTAATTTAATTGATTATTATACCAATATCCTAAAAACAATTGTTTACCTGAATTCCATTTCACAATCTGGCGGTGCCATAGTAGAATCAATTTCCAATCTATACGAAAAGATTATCAAAGACTCTCAGGAAGTAACAGAAGAGGGGCCTATAGCCAGTATAGCAAACGCCCAATCATCATGTAACCCCCAGAGCATACTGTCCATATTAAATTATCTCAAGTTCACCGGTTTCATTGACTATTATGTGGATAACATGAAAAAAGACAAAATCACAATAACTATATCCCCAGTCATATCGGCATTTTTGCTTCAAGTATTATTTTGAAATAAAAAACATGTTGGACAACCCTAACCCCAGTTCTGCTCTCTTAAAAAACCCTAAACATAAAGAAGACGAAAAAATTCTCTTGCTGCAAAAATTATTTGTAGCCTCATCATTGATAAACTCCTCCATTGCCCCGGGTGCATCCCAATCATCATCATCCGACTATTAATTACACAAAGTGCATATTCCGCATGCCCAAGGAAAATATCTTTGATACCTCCGTGACAAAAGCCATCAAAAAGAAACTAGGATGCCTAATGATGAGAGGAAGATAAATTGTGTTCAGTCATTCTTAGATGATACGCAACAGCATTGAATGCGAAAACACACATTTTTGCATAACCATAATGACTGGTTTGTGTCCTTGATCTTGATAATTGAATATGCATTTAAAAAATTGCTTATTGTTTGCCATTTTAAAAGGCAGTTGTTAGCGAACAAAACCCAAACCTGCAGAATTTAGATGAGTGGTGTGTTAGTCATTTTTTGACTTTCTTTTTACATCCTTGCTATCTATAATCTAAATGATACCTGCATGCCTTTTACAACGGAATGATTTAGCTTTATTTTGGTTTTTGGCTTTTTTTGTGGATTGTATCTATCCATTCTTTGGTGTGGTCTCCAATAGTGGGTGATTAGGTAATTGGCAAGAAGGGTAACAAATAATTCTGTGGATTTTTTGTGGTGTTTGGAGTTTGTTATTGAGAAAGTTTGTCGTCAG
>JBBJMN010000122.1:0-5767 GCA_037720485.1 Candidatus Nitrosocosmicus sp. | reverse complement strand
AAAAATACATTCCTTATATATGCATAGAAAAATAATTTGCCGTAATTGATTGAATCAAATGACTATTTAACCTGAATCCGATCTAAATATATGCAGATTATTACGATTATTATATGGTTATCTTAAATAAAATTTTTCACTAAACAAATTAAAGGTGAATTCAAAAGACAATGTTATTAATAATAACTCTAATCAACTTTTAGCAATAACTGGAAAACCAAATAAATTTAAAAATATGGATTTGTTTCACTATATTAAAAAATAAAGCCTTTTATGGTATGACAAAGAACCAATGCTTATTTTTTCTTTATGTTTGTAATCTTCACCTCCTTCCTGGTTCTCGCTTGTATTGTTTTTTCGTTTGATAATATTTTTATCATTAAATCCCGTTTTAATTCTCTATAAATTCTAGGGTATGTCTTTTCAAATAATTTTGTAATCATTTTGTGCATTTCTTCACCAAGTTCGTATCTAAATTCATTATCCGCTTTATCACTGAAAATTCTATTATGATAATAAGGTGGAATGTTGATATTGGCTTGTTTTAGAGATTGATAGTCCGGTTTATAGAGATCGCCATGTTCATCTACATACGCAATCCTGCTGGAATTTAAACCGCGAATATTATGATATTCATTGTCTTGTTTATCCACATAAACATATTTTATGACCTTGTTTGTTTCTCTGTCACTAATAAGACGTTTGAATTTAACCTTTCTGACTTGACGTATTCTATCATCATTAGGTTGATTTAAAAAGGTTTCAATAAAATGTTTATACATTAAAGGAACATTAACAATATTGTTTAGCCAAGTTTCTGTGATCTGGTTTTTTTCTGCCACACTCATTGGCGAGTAACCTATTGCCTTAAAATAATTGTCATCAATGGGTTTACTTATTTCTAAGAAACACAATATGATGTAGTATCCAAAGAATGTAATTAGGTCTTTTAAATTCTTCTGGGTTGTATTGTAAAGAGGAGTGTGACTTTTCATCAAGGCAGATAATAATTCATAACCTTGACTAGAGGCATGATATCTATTATCTAATGTTGGTAAAACCGTATTTGAGAGTCTGTATTTATCATTTTCTCGCACTATTAATTCCTTTTGTAATAAATCATCCAATATCCTTTGCACTGTTCTTTTAATAAAACGATATTTTCTCATTACTTTGGATATTTCTTTTTCCTTTTCTATGTCATTGTCTTCATTACTATGCTTATAATTTTCTTTGATTTTTTTTATTTCTTTCTCCAAATATGGAGCATTAGCCCTGTTTAGATATTCGAGTATCTCCAAACTTGATACACTTTCCCTTTGTGTTTTAATTAACAAAGAGTTCTTGGTTGATGCATCTATTTTTTCCTTATACTGTAAGTTATCAATGGTTAGCTTGATTATTGCCTCAAAAACCTTTTCTGTTTTGCGTATTTTCTCGCTTTTCTCGCTTTCTTTTAGTTTATTACGAGCCTCAGATCTTTCAAAAATATTCGGTATATAATCTTCACTTTTTGTCATAATAAATGACAATTTCTGAATTTTATAAGTATTAAATTCTAAAGTTACATAATGTCTAATTTACAGAAAATTAAGTCCACCTTCATAACTGGAAGGATCAGTGCGACTCTTGTGATACCTCTTAAAATAGCAAAAGAATACGGTATAGACAAACCATCAGATGTCATTATCGAAGGAACAGATAAAGGTATTCTGATAAGGAAATTGGAGATTTGAATTCGCAATGACACCGTTTTATCCTAAGAGAAGGCCATATGATTCAAAAATTATTCAATCTGATATTGTGGTTCCACCCTGTATTATCAGATTGAATAGGTCATTTTAAAAGTAGGAGTTTTTCTCAAATGACAATACATGATGAATATTATTCTTCTATAAACATTTCCCCCGAGGAAATTGAGATTATTAGGGATTATTACTTAGAACCAATTGAAGAGGCGTTAGTTACCAATAGCGAAGGTTTCGTTGCGTATGTGTTACCCGAGCACATTAGATTATTAAAGTGTCATGATGAATTAGCCTTTCGTGAAATTGTATTAATACCCGTTATCAATCAGATTTTAAAAAGCAACTCCATTAGTAACGAAAAGGTAAACACTTTCCTCAAAAATCAGATTCGGTTTCCAGGAGTTTTTTAAGATGCATACCTATGTAAATGAAGAATATTGGTTTTATACAATCGGAATAAACGTCATATCAGCTAATACCATAAATAAAACACCAACTGAAGAATGGTCAGAATACCAAGATAAGCCTATCCCACCAGAATCGTTTGAACAAAACAAAAGAAATGGTGTTTATAAAAATGGAATCGCAATAATACCCGGTAGGGTTTGGCGTGGTCCAAACAAAGACAAATACCTTGTATTCATAGACCTGGACAACCAAAAGGCAATTGATGAGGTCTGCAGTTGCTTTGGAGCAAAAGACGTGGAAAAACTATCTCAATATATTATTGTGGAGCAGCATAGAGATAACCTATCAAAAGCTCACCTCTATTTTTATTCGAACCATCAATTTAGTAAAAAAAGTACTGATATCACAAAACTAGGATATAAAATAAAGAATAATGAGATTCCTGCAATTGAAGTTAAAGGATTAGGAGAGCATGGAATTGCTTACTGCAGTCCTTCTATACATAAGGATGGACAACCGTATGAAATTATTGGCACAAAAGAACCCAAAACTTGTGGTAAGAAGGTAGAAGATCTTTTGTTTGAAATATACAAAAAATATGAATTAAATATTGATAATAATAACAATCAAAAAATTCCTATCAGAAAACTATTTGAAGAAGATTATGTAATCCTTGAGGGACACAACAGGCATGAGGGACTATTGCGAGCAATGGAGTCTCTTGTTTCAAGAAACAAAGAGATTTTATCCGAAGAGAAAATAAAAAAACTAGCCATTGAATGGAACCAGGAGCACTGTAAACCTCCAATAGATGAGAGAGAGTTTGAAAAGCAGTGGACAAGTGCAATAAATTTCATTGGGAAAAATAATAACAACAACAATGGCAAAGATGGAAAAAACGAAGAAGAGAATCCATTAGAACAACAAAATGTCGTATCAAATATTTTAGCATCAATTAAAGAAAGATATACAGAAATATTCACAGACCAACTAAACAGGTTTTATGTCACCGTTAGGATTAATGACCATACGGAGTGCATTCCTCTAGAAGACAACCGATTCAAAAACCTGGTAAGAAAGGAATACTTTGACAGAGAAAGAAATATTCTAAGCGATGAAAAACTGGATGGGATAATAAAGATACTGGAGTCTGAACTAATGTTTAAAGACGATATCATAAAAAATATAAATTAATTTAAGTGTCCAAAAAACAAAAAACGACGATGTTATCTACTATGATCTGACTAACCAAAAATGGGAAATTGTGAAAATCACGGCAAATGGTTGGGAAATAATAAAGAACAGCGAAACACCTATTTTCAAAAGGTATGAGAACAACAGTAAGGCCCAAGTTTATCCACCATCTTGTTGTTCCTCCTTTGTTGATAAGGTAGACAAAGATGGAAAAGAATGTTTTAATCAATTTCTCAAGTTATTTAGCCTAAATGACGCAAAAGATTTTTTGTTACTGTCTGTTTACGTAATTTCACTATTCATACCGGAAATACCAAAGGTCATACTGGTTATTAGCGGGACAGGGGGTGGTGCAAAGACCACCGCATTTAAAATGATAAAGGATATTGTTGACCCAAGCAGTGCAGACACGTTCCCGTTTACCAAACAAATGAACGACCTGATCCAAACATTGGACCACCACTATGTCATATATTTTGACAATATTTCATACATTTCCGGAGAGGTATCTGATCTATTATGTAGGGCAGTAACAGGTGCTGGAAATATCAAGAGGGCCCTATATACCGATGACACAGACGTTATTTACAAGTATAAAAGATGCATTGGAATCAATGGGATTAACCTGGCCACAACAAGGGCTGATTTTTTGGATAGGTCCCTTGTTATCAGGAAAAAAAGGATAGATGATAGTGAAAGGAGAAAGGAAGAGGAAATAGACAAAGAATTGGAAATAATCAAACCCTTTGTATTGGGCATTATTTTTGACACATTGGTAAAAGTCCTAAAATACAAAGAGAACCACAAGGATGAAAAGATCCTAAAAAATGGCTTTCCAAGGATGGCGGATTTTGCCGAGTGGGGTGAGATAATATCCCGATGTTTGGGATACAAAAATGATGAGTTTATAAATGCATATTATGAGAACATCAACAACCAAAACGATGAGGTGATAGAGTCATCACCTGTTGCAGAGGCATTGCTTCTTTTTGTCAGTGAAAAAATTAAAGAGAGTTGGGATGGGACACCGACTAAGCTTCACAAAGAATTGACAGATATAATAGATCAGACGAAACCGGAATTAAAACACAGCAAGCTTTGGCCCAAAGCCTCAAACAAGCTAACTTCAAAGATAAATGAGATTGAACCCAATTTGAAGGAAAAAGGAATACGGATTTCTACAGGTGAAAAAAATAGTGAAGGGAACCGAGTTATCAAAATTAGAAAAATACCGAAAGAGAATAGTGATAGTGATGACAATATAAAACATCTTGGCGAAATTGGGGACGGTAGTCTATTATTCAATCCATCTATTCACAGACTAGGGTATTCAGACACATTTGATTGTGAAAGATGCCCTCAGAAAGGAGACATACACTTTATGAAGCAACATCTATGCAAAAACAAAAATTGACGGTTATCAAACTACCGTCAAAACAACTGTCAACGCATCATTGCAGGATTTTGTATAAATAGTGTTTTTTCATGAGGGAAATACGCATGATTTTTCATTTTTGATTTTTTGGACAGTTGGACGGTCCGGACGGTTGTTTTCACAAAACGGTGGAAACAGCAAAAAATAATTATGATGCCTCCTTTATTCCAAATTGTTATTTGTAGGTTTTATGGAAAACTATCGTCCATACTGTCCAATCGTCAATTTATAACCTAAACAGGTAACAAAACAAGCATAATTTTGCTGAAATAATGCAAAAATCATAATTGACGGTTCTTTGACGGTAAAAAAACAACTGTCTAAAAAATGATACTGTTACAAACTGAGGTGGCAACTAAACAACTAGAAGGAATTGGCCAGGCAAATATATTAAGACTATTGAATGATGAAAATAATGACTGTGCATATGCCAGTTTGTCCAAAGATACAATAAACATGGCAACCTAATTCGATACTTTCAATATGACGAAAGTTGCATTTATTCCAGTAAAGTATTTGGCAATATAATAAAATTTTAAACTCCTTTTGATATTGTATAATATATTGTGATAAAAACACATATTCGTGTATTATTTGTTTTTTAAGTAGTTATACAAAACTTTCATCATAAAAAATATACTCTCTACATGAGTTAGAATTGTGGACTTTTTTATCCTTATTGAAAATGCTAACTGTATGGAGTTCAAATATTCACTCTTTACACGACTCTTATTTTGTCAAAACGGGATAAGACCTTCATGACATCCTAAATAACAACGACTAAGTCTAAAATCTGTTTCTAATAGGGATCTTTAGCACAATTATAATAAAAAAGGAATAATGGCAAAATTTGGATTTTATAAATTTCACGTGTTTTTGTTTTTTATTTGAATGATAATTAGTTAGTTATTCAGTCACCGCCATCGTCTCCGCCGCCTGAGTCACCGCCATCGTCTCCGCCGCCTGAGTCATCGCCATCGTC
>JBBJMN010000121.1:0-5913 GCA_037720485.1 Candidatus Nitrosocosmicus sp. | reverse complement strand
ATTAACGTCTGGGGACAATTTTGACAAGTCCTGAGCGTTCATTGATTCAAGGACATGGTGAAATCTTTTGGCATAACTAATCTTATTTTTAATGCCGCTTACACTTTGATTTTCATTTTTCAAATACTCTTTGAAACCCATCCCTACATCGACCGTTGGCAGCAGCAGCAGCAGATTATTCAGTCTTACTGATTTTGGTAAGGTATGTTTAGCGGATGCATTCTTATCTGTTTTAGTTGATTTGGTAATTTGTATAGGTAATGCAGTATTTACAACAGTTTGTCCGCTTTCTGATAAATTCTTAACCTTTTTAGAATCTTTATTTGAAAATCTAGATATAGCGATGCTCCGGCCGGGATTTGAACCCGGGATCGTCGCCTTGAAAGGGCGAAATGCTTGACCGGACTGTGCAGCTATTGGCGCTTCTACACCACCGGAGCTTCAATCTGTGTATTTTAAGGATATTATAAAATCCTTTCTTATTTTTTTTTACACTGCATTTTTCAAAATGTTTTTTTATTAGAAAGTGACTTTACAGAGTAATGCTTAATTTAATTGATCAAATAAATTTAGAAATAGAAAAACAAAGTTTACTTAAACATGATTTTTACAGATTATGGCAAGAAGGTAAATTAACTTTGGACCATTTAGCAGGTTATTCCAAAGAGTACTTTCAATTAGTGAAAATTGTACCTACTCTTGTAGAAAATGTTTTGAAGAACAATAAAATGAAAAAATATGATAATTTAATTCAAAACACCTTGAAGGATGAGTGTGAACATATAGAGCCTTGGGTGAATTTTTCATCCTCTTTAAATGTCGATAGAAATGAATTAATGAATTATAACGGGGACGATTTGACAAAACAAGCTATCAACGATCTGATAGCAATATCTGAATCATCTTTTGAAGAATCTGTTTCTGCTCTATATGCTTTTGAAAAGGAATTACCAAAAATAAGCGAAACCAAACTAGATGGTCTTTCAAAGTTTTATGGTATTACTGATGGGGATTCTAGGGAGTATTTTAACATCCATAAAGAAATAGATATTTATCATTCTAAAATATGGGAAAACATTATCAATGAATCGTCCAATGACAAAAAGGAAAAAATGCTAAATGCTGCAATACTGTCTCTTGAGTCTCAAAATAAAATTCTTGATGCGGTAAAGAGCAAGTATGTGGATAAACCTGCTGTTACCTGCTAATTTCTTTCCTAAATTTATTGATCAAAACCTTTATACACTCTTTTATTCGATAAAGTAAAATGACGGGCCCATAGCTTAGCCTGGTAGAGCGACCGGCTCATAACCGGTAGGCCAGGGGTTCAAACCCCCTTGGGCCCATGTCAAATTTGACTATATAATTGGGTTCAACATAATTTATTTAAAAAGAAATAGGATTAAGTCTATCATGATGAAATCACATTCCGATAAAACAAAGACCATTATACCAACCATATCTCACAAAGGGATATTTGCTTAAAGGGAATAAAGGAGAGCAACAACCAAAATTCACAGACCAAATAGCAACTGAACTTGATATCCATGATCCTATGATTACCGCCTTGACAGAAATCCTTGAGGATAAGTGACAAATATCACAGGAAGAATTCGAAAAAAAGGTTCAAAAGAAGTTGCATCAATAGAAGTTATTGCATGGGATAACTTTTTTCCTTTCTCTTACATTAAATATTTTAACTTTTCCATATGATTGAATTTCTTTATCTATTGGTTCATAAATGAATTTATCGCCTATGATATTTAATACATCTTTTGAAATGATGATTTGATTTTTCTCGGCCTTTTCTACTAACCTACTTGCAAAATTAACATTCGAACCAATTACAGTTATTTGATTCCTGTCTTCTGTTTCCAAGAGTCCAAAGAGAACATTTCCGATATGAATACCGCATTTTAAATGAATATCTGGCTGATATTTATTAAAATAATTATCCTTAAATATCTTTAGCCATGATATTTTGATTTTATCAAAACATTCTCTTAATTCAAATGCTGCTTCAATTGCTTGAATTCCTATATCGTATTTGCTATTAGGGTGGATTCCAAAATAAGCCATTATACCATCTCCCATAAATTTATCTATAATTCCATTGTGTTTACGAATAATTTTATTTGCTCTATTAAAATAATTTTTTAAAAGTTCTATTATTGCAATGGGATCATCAGTTAAATTGTTACATAAGTTAGAGAAACCACTAAGATCCCAAAATACAATTACAAGTTTTTTACTTTTTATTCTATATTCTTCTGGATTTGAGAACATTTCAAATACAAATGGATCAAAATATTTTACGAGATCTCCTTTTTCTAAATTAATATTTTTAAAAGTTGATTCGGGTGCAATTCTTATTGAAGAATCTAGACGATCTATAGATACAGGTGGTTTGATATTAAAAACATCACCTAATAATTGAAAATTTTCCATGTTTGACATCTCATCCCCTTATTTGTTCTATTTATGTACGAATTGTTATATGATTCAACGATTGAGTGGACCACAATATAATATAGATGTCTTAGTATTTATCTAACTATCTTATTCAGTTACCCTGTTTTTTAAAATGACTGCTCTGGGTATTCCATTCATAGAAGAATTATTGTTTTAAAGCGATTTCTATGGATAACTGAATTCTAATAATCTGATATTTCGTCAATTGATAGAATTCTATACCTCTGTATGTAATCCAATTGTTCCGGTTTATTGAGGATGTATTACACATGTATGATTTATCCAATTATTACAGATTTTGAATTATATTATGCTTTGTCGCATAACTCAACATATTTAGCTGGGATTGAACAAATTACTTATTCGTGATAGACTGGCCTTCTTATAACAGATCCTTAGTTCGACGTGGAGAGATACTTTTTTCATACGATTTTCTTGATACTTGGGATTCAGAGTTAGCAAGAATGAATGAAAATAAGAAAGGCAAACCATTTGCATTCCCAGGTTCTTTTATATCTTGTTTTAATGTATTTTTTTCCCTTTCAGTATTCTAAAGAAACCTCGTTTTGTGCCTTCCATCAAGCCCGCATTCTTCAGATAGGAAAGAGCCCAATCAACACTATCATAAAATACTGTAACATTTTTTGTATCATATTTCTTTTCTTTTTCTTCTTCTGTTAAATTAAAAACCTTTAATAATTTTTCCACAGATTACTTTGAAGAATATTCATTGCCACTGGAACAAATTTTTAACAATGGGAGCATGATTTTCTGATAATCAGGTATTGGCATTTTTTAATAATTTCATATACATAAAAGTATTTATGATTAATTTTTAGAGAATTTGAAATATATTTATTATAACTTAGATTATAAAAAGAAATTTAATTTACAGGTCAACTTGAAATAAGATTACTTCATATCAAAACCAATATCGCGAATAAAAAAAATTAAGACCTAATTACTATTTATTTACTCATCATCTCTCCAGTACTCGGATTCATCATCTCTCCTGTTTTTTTATTGTCAATCATGGGCATTCCAGTATTAGAATCCATCTTCATCATCATTCCAGTTTTGTTTTCCATCATGCCTGTTTGAGTATTCATTGTTGTCATCATTCCAGTTTTGTTATCCATCATTGTCATCATTCCAGTTTTGGGGTCCATCATTGTCATCATTCCAGTTTTGTTATCCATCATCATTCCAGTTTTGGGGTCCATCATCATTCCAGTTTTGTTATCCATCATTACTCCAGATGCATTTGGAGAATTTAGGATGCCCAAGGCAAATAGTGATGTTACCAATGCAACTGAGACAGCAACTCCAGTGAAAAGTTTACAACATGATAATTGTTTATTATGCATTGAAGCAAATTTGTAGAGTATGTATATATACTTTTATCCAATTTAAATCCAAATTGCTTTATTATTATTAAATTCCATCATTTTAACATAAGCAATAGGTTATAATAATGCGTTTTTAGAGCGTTATATTCATATATGGAAATACCTGTAGATCCAGTTTGTCCTTTTCTTATATGAACTTTAGAAAAGGAACATATTATTCAGAATATGTTGGTTATGGGTTGTAGTTATTCTTTTTGGGTGTGTTGTTAAGAGGAACATCTAAAAGACCATCATCTGTTTTTATCAAATAAAATCCTGTTTCAATTTATTTGGAGCGGAATTCAAAAGTAAAACCTAAAAGTTTCTATAAAAAGAAAGTAGGTTTTAGAACATACCATAGATGAAACCCTGCTTAACTTTGGCTTCAAATACATTGGTCATGGATAACTATTGTCCCTGAAAACAAGAAAAACTTGCGAATAAACGCATCAAAAAAGCGAAATATCTCTGTTGCCTTGCATTGGATGCCTTAAATTGTGAGTATTGTATTTCCTTTTGTATTTATGGAGCTAATTGGTTAGTTGTATATTGGTTTCTCAATGTAAATTAATCATAATTTTTTTATATAAATTTGTAATGATTAGGTTAACGCACTTTTTATGATACATATGTTTTACCACAGAGGGATATAACATTTGATAAAATTGATGTTTCCCCTATCAATACAAGTTAATAAAAGATTGACGAAAATCATTCAGACATATAAAAACAAGGTCCCTGTATTGTTCTCAATTAGTGTTATGAGCCATATTTTTCAACACAAGGCCCTTGATGTTCTTACCATCCAAGCATGTCACATGGTTCCTCAGCCAAATGATATGCAGTATAGATACAATAGCATTACTTTATTTAAATTTTTTTATAGGTATTTGCTAAATATATTTATCAAAAACTATCCCATGGCATATGCATGGAGTTTAACAGACTATTGCTAATTATGATAAACAATATCCGAATCTAGTCATAAAAAAATATACAGACATGTATAAAATAATCTTTAAATTATTAGTAATTAATATCACTATAAATACCGCTTTTATTATTTATGTAGAATATTATCTACCTCATTTACAATATTTTATTTTGATATCCGTCTCAATTATTTTTTTAGTGGCTTGTATTGTTATTAAGGAATTTCGCTTTCGCAATGATTATTACTACTATTACGTCGCTGAAGTATACTTTAAATATTCAATAAATGTGAAAGGAATCCAAAAATTCAATATTATTAGAAAGGGACTGATTTGTTACGATAAATTTATAAGAAAAAATTTAAACCTTCGGGTAAATGATATTGATGAATTAATTAAACGAATTATTATAAAATATGAAAATGATAATTCAAAATTATTAAATGATGTCGAATGGAAAAATTACTTCGGTTTAATTAATAAATTAAAGAGTTTTTATGATATTCCATATGATATATTACATCCCATATCCTTAAAAAATAGAATTTGGAATAAGGAAACTTTAGAAATTCTAGACCTTATTATTCCAATTATTGTTGCGATACCTTCATTAATTGACCTAATAAATTATTTCCTTAGTTTAAACTAGTATCAAATAGTGAATTGCATTTAAGGAATAACAAAATCCATTATTTGGAATATCCTTTCTGCCAAAATGCAGGATGAATGATATAACTGTTTTAGCGTTCCGAATCAACACCTATACGTCATAATTTACACATAGATAGACTAGCATATAAGATGAAGTATTTAGCAATGAACTAATTTTATAGGTATTTTATTTGGACCCGATTTAATTTTAAATTGCATCCCTCTGGACTCGCTTCAATAAAGAATGTTTTTGTAGATTCGGACCTTTTCTACACATCTTAACTGATGATTTAGAAGAATCGCCGTTTCGTTATAAAAAGTAAAAGGGCGAATAGAGTATAAGAACTATCAATGAGTGGAATCTGGGATAGGGTATACCAGTCAGACAATACTTTCTTTGGAGAGGAACCAAGCAGTTTTGCCACACTTTGCTTGAACCACATGAAATTAAACAACGTAAAGAAGGTGTT
>JBBJMN010000120.1:0-5960 GCA_037720485.1 Candidatus Nitrosocosmicus sp. | reverse complement strand
CGGTGCTCACAATTTTCAGGAAATCGAGGAATACAAAGGACGGCTGATTATATACAGCATTGGGAACTTTATGTATAATTCTCTTGGTAATTATAATAGCTATAATGCCATTTCTTATAGTTTAACCGTGAGATTGCTATTTGAAATAAATGACGGAAAATTTCCGTCTTCACCAGTACAGAATAATGATAATGCCAATGACAACGTCCGATTTGATAAAGTAAAATAAAACACTCAAAATATACCCAATTATTACGGATAACCATGACACCAATTTCCAAGCAAGGTTCTTGGAAGAACAAGAGTTTGAGATTGTCCGAGATCTATTGATAAACAAAAACTCCTTTCTAACATCTTTAAAAAGATATGCAAAGGCAGGAATTGACAAAATAGGCCGATATGTTGAATTGCAATTGAATTAGAAAACATCTGCATAGAAAAAACTAGATGATGCTGAAACAAACCATTTTCTCATGTTACCATGTTACCATGTGGGTATAATGGTTATAGCACAGAATCTATTCAACAATTATATCATCATTTTCCACGATTGCCAAAATAGGGTGTTACAAATGTTCTAGCAATATTATGTAAATATCTTGAAATAATTAAGATCCTTGACCATTTATTATTACGAATTAATAATATGACGTCTATATCAAAGTATGATAGGATGTAGCTTATTATCAATCTTAATTAAAAATTGACTTGCTGAAATCACCGTAAGTATAAGAATACATCTGATCTAGTCGGGGTTTCAGATAAATCATGGAGTAAGATATGCGTGATATTGCCCCGTGAAAAACTGCGTATACGGTGGGTAGTCCAATTGTTTGGCATAGTAAAGTACTGAATGGCTTTGTTTACATTCTTAGATCCGGATGCAAGTGGAATATATCGTTGGGAGGATGTAGTTCTGTTTCTAAATGTCATCGCCAATATAAAGAATGAGTTAAGCCGGGTGTTTCAAAAAGACCTTTTTTACAGATGAAAACAATATCCATCACCAGTTTTCACATCCTCAGCAATTATCCCTGACATAAAAGCAGTAGCAGATGTTATTGATAACCTGTCTGTCATGCGACCTACGCCGTTTTGTCTGCAACAATAAAAGGGAGAAGATGCTTATGAATTGTCTCGGATGCTGTGGGATTCATAGATAAGTTTGAAGAAGGGTTGGATACAACCATCGGTCAGGTGGGTGTGCACCTATCGGGTGGGGAAACCCAAAAAATAGCCATAGCAAGAGCGTTGCTGAAGAAACCAAAAATACTGCTATTGGACGAACCCACTTCGGCAATAGATGCTGAATCTTCAAGGCATATCATGAATGCGTTAGGGGGGCTAAGGGGGTTTATGTCAATCATCATTGTAGACCATAGCGTAAACTCAGCTGATCTGGCAGACAACGCAATTACCATAAACAATGGGGTGATAGTCGACACAGCAAACAAGACAATGGTTAAAGAACTCTACAATGGCTCATATCTTGCCTTTTCCAAATATAGCCGTGGCTGTACGCTTCTAAATAATTTAAGTATTGCTATTACATATATACTATGATGAGTATGTATGTATATATATGGATAGTGGAGATAACGCTGCATTAACAACATTAGTTAAACCTATTGAAGAAAAATTCATGAAATACAAAGTCATTGGCAAGACTAAACAAAAAAGAAGATTGGATGTGGTGTACATAGGTGACATGAGAAACCCAAAACTAAAGGTTTTCGTTTTGGCGGGCCAACATGGTGACGAGAAGGGCAGTAGGCAATCGGCAGTTAGGCTAATTGAGCACCTGATGAGGACCAAGGAGTTTCCAGATATCTGTGTGGGCGTCCTGTCCAATGCAAACCCCGACGGAGCTTTTAGGAATAAGCGCAGAACCGCTGCGGGAATTGACCTAAACAGGGACCACCTGCTGCTAATGTCGGAAGAAAACCGCATAGTGCACTCTTTTATCCAAACCTGGAAGCCGGATGTGGTGATAGATGTACACAACTACCCACCAACAAGGGAATACCTTGAGAAGAGCAACCACGTGTTTCACCATGATGTTCTCATAGATGGTGCCACCAACCCAAGCGTCACAAAAAAACTCGATGCAGATCAGTTAGGTGATTTGCTGAGCCATGTGCAATCGGATCTGGATAAATCTGGCTACAGCTGTGACAGGTATGTATTTATTAGTACGAATGGCAGGGCAAGGCACAGCACAGATGACATTGTTGATGCAAGGAATTTTCTGTCACTGAGGCATAACGTTTTGACCATCCTGGTTGAAGGAAAAGAGCCACTGCCTGGTGAAGATAAGGATCAGCAATTAGAGCGCAGTGTTTCGGCGCAATGCCTTGCCCTTGTATCCACCCTAAAATGGATAACCCAAAATGAACCCAACATGCTGGAGAACCCGCCTGCCAATGAAAAAGAGAATAAAAGCAGGGTTTCAATTAGGTACAATTACAACAAATCCGAAAAACCGTTTAAAATGAGTTTTCTCAATACCATCTCAAATGAGGTTGAGGAGGTTGTCATCCCAACCTATGAATCATCTTTGAGGGCTACGAGAACTGTCAAAATGCCATATGCGTATGCAGTTCCAGCCACCAAGGACAAGCTATTGGGCGTTTTGCATAGCCATGGGTTTACATCCGCCAGGCCTGATACGCCTGAGCCGTGTAAGGTCCAGAGGTACCTGATAGTGGAAAGTGAGTCCTCGGAATCTCCGGAAACCAAGGGAAAACCAAGGCCGCCTACAAACGTCAGGTTGATATCCGTTGAGGAGAAAAAGGATTTGTCAGGCTACGCTATTTTTGAAACAAGTCAGGAAGGTGGGCGCTCACTTCCGCTATTGTTGGAGCCACAATCAGAATATGGGTTTGCGCGGTACAAGGAGTTGGATTTGGATATCACACCAACGCAAAGCTATGATATTTTAAGGGTAATAGACAAAAAGTTCAAAGGCGCATAGGGAAGCTAAACTTGTTGACTTTGCCTCTTTTTTATTCATGCCCTATGTTTGGATTGGTTCTATGAATGTATGTCTCTTCATCTCTTTTAAAATACTTTAAAATTTATTGTTATGCATATTCACTGATTTTATATGGCTGTTCATTAAAGATTAATGAACAAGGGTAGACAAATTGAAAAGGGCAAAAAAACTTATTCCTGATAAAATATCTACTACCACTACTACTACTACTACTAATAATAATAATTATAATTTAAACCCCAACTATGATGAAAACATTGGAAATGAGTTCAGCATCCTATTTGTCGGAGATACGACTTTTGGGGAAAACTATGTCAATGCATATGCTTTACGAGCGAACTTTGGATTTAATGTCTTGGAAAGGTATGGGCATGACCATTTTTTTCAAAAATTAAAACCCATTTTGCATGACTCCGATTTGGTTATTGCAAACCTTGAGACTCCGTTGATAGATGTGAAAAACACCATACAGCCCAGTTTTTCGTTTTCCTCACTTAACCATTACACAAATAAGCAAGGTATCTTTCAGCATTGGTCGGATAAAACGAAAACCGTTGAGTACCTGAAAAAATACAACATTCTCAACGTCTCATTGGCAAATAACCATGCGATGGACTATGGAATTGATGGCTTAAACCAAACCATGGATGTGCTGAAAGATGCCGGAATAAGGTTCTTTGGGGCAGGTGCCAACAGAAGGCATGCCAGCAAACCATACACAAAAAACATCTTTATCGGGAACAAAATGGTGAAACTTGCAGTTATTTCCGCCTTTGGATACCGCAAGGGGTATGACGAGGATTTCTCTTTTTACGCGGATGACAGGAAAGAGGGCGTAAACAGGCTATCGGTCAACAGAATCCAACGCAAAATAAAAAGACTGCGGGAAGACCATGGCAATAATATCTTTGTTGCGGTACTTCCACACTGGGGAGGAGTCCGTAGCTATGGCTGGAAAACAGAAAAGCAGACAGAGGTGGGCCATCAGCTTGTAGACGCGGGGGCAGACATTGTAATTGGCAGCGGTGCTCACAATTTTCAGGAAATCGAGGAATACAAAGGACGGCTGATTATATACGGCATTGGGAATTTTATGTATAATGCCATAAACCAATATGGTAGGTTTAACATGGCCCCTTTTAGTCTAGCTGTAAAATTGGTATTTCAAATAAGCAGCAAAGAAAATCAGCAGCTTAAAAAAGATGGTGGTATTGATGATACCTCTTTAGCGGAAGTAAAAAAAACAATCAAAGTATATCCAATCAACACGGATAACGATGCCACGAATTGGCAAGCAAGGATATTGGATGAACAAGAGTTTAAGGTTGCCTATGATTTGCTGATAGATAAAAACTCCTTTCTGATATCCTCAAAAAGATATGCAAAGGCAGGAATTGACAAAATAGGCCGATATATTGAATTGCAGTTGGATTTATCCAATGTAAACAATAAGAAGGACAATACATAAAATATTTGTAGATATTATCATTGTGTTAAATGATTGCTCATTCAACTCAAAGATGGATATAGCCTGTTCTGTTTTGCCTTGTTTTTCCGATTTACAGATGTGGCAGTACATAGCATAGCCTGTGGATTGATCTTGGTTGCTGCTGCTGCTGCTGCTGCTGCTGCTACAGTATTAGTCGCTTCTACTGCGTTTTTTATTTGTGCCCCATCTATTGGTTTTCCTTAAGTAAAACTAACGCTCCTCTTAATGCATCCTTTGCATCACCTGTCTCAAACTCAATTTTGATTCTGCCTGAATCAATTTTTTTTCCATCTGTTTCACATGGGTTATGCAAGGCCTGAAGATGTGTGTGGAGTCATATGTTTGCGCAAATACTGCATCATCCCAAACCTAAATTCTGTTGGTTTGATAACTGAACTTTAGATGCCATCATTTTGTTCTTTCTCTAAAAACAACAAAAGTACGTTATTGGTTATGTGGTGGATTCATCTCAGATAGCGAGTCATTGATTTCGGTTTCTTTTCCTTTGGCAATGAGTTAGGATACACCTGCAGGTGTATTGCAATACTTGGTTTCAATATATCACACTCGATATACAAAGAAGGACGTGAATATGATCGATTAGCATATAAAAACAATATCAGAGATCATTTGCTATAAAGTTGAATCGAATCAAACAAAATAATTCGCCATTTGGGATACTGATACATGGTGGAACAAAATCTAAAAAGGTCGGAAAAATGAGTGAAATGGGGGAAATTAAAAAATCACTTTACTCCTCCATCTCGGTTGGTTTTGACTTGCTAAAAAAAGGCAAAAGTTCTGTTGATTCAGTTGAAGCTTCTATCGCAGTTATGGAGGATAGTGGAGTCTTTAATGCGGGAACTGGATCATGTCTTACTATCGACAAAAAGGTGGAGATGGACGCATCCCTCATGAGTGGGAAAGATATGTCTGCAGGTATTGTAGGAATGGTACAAGGTGTACGAAATCCGATAAAATTGGCAAGACAGGTTATGGATCGCACAGATCACGTAATGGTAGTATCCGACGGGGCTCTGAAACTTGCAAAACTTTTGGATATGGATATTGAGCAAAAAGAACCTAACCAGAAATTAATTAACAAATTCAATGATCTAATAAAGACCGCTGAAGATAGGTGGGGAAAGAATGTGGACCTAATGGCCAAGTCCTTGGACAACCAAGACCACGGCACAGTGGGAGCTGTTGCAATTGACAGGGAAGGGAATGTTGCAGCAGGGGTATCTACCGGAGGGAGATGGCTCAAGATGCAGGGTAGGATTGGAGACTCTGCAGTCATTGGTGGTGGTTTTTATGCAGACAATAGTTCAGGAGCAGCGTGTGCAACCGGAAGGGGTGAATTCATTATGAGAATATGTTTGTGCAAACATGCTTGTGACCAGATGCAACTTAAAAACGCATCTGTTTCAGGAAAGAAATCAATATCATTATTAACAAAGCAGTTTGGCAAAAACA
>JBBJMN010000119.1:0-5969 GCA_037720485.1 Candidatus Nitrosocosmicus sp. | reverse complement strand
GACTCAACTTTTGAATTGAGAATATTTTTGCCAATTCCCACTTTGCCATCCTGATAAGCATTTACTGCGCCAAGAAGTAAGTTGTCACTTAGTTTGTCTAAATGCCCCCTATACATTAGCCAAGGTCCGGCAGGCGAAATATGGTCTGTTGTGCATTTCCCTTGTACTTTTGCCAATATTGGCAGTTTCTCAGAATCCTTGCCGTCCCATTTTTCAAATGGTTGTAGTAATTGCAGTCTGCTGCTGTTCTTGTTAACCATTATTTCAATTCGGTCTGGGTCCCCAGATGGAGGAACATATGTGTCAAGCGTTTCTTTAAAGCCATTTACGGGAACCTCGGGTGCTAATTGAGGCGGATTTAGCTTAAATTCCGCCCCATCACTTGCAACCAATGTGTCTGTAATGGGATTAAATGAAAGCCTTCCAGCTAATGCCATAGCCGTAACAAGCTCAGGGCTACCGATAAAATTCATGGTTTCTCTACTTCCATCATTCCTACCTGGAAAGTTTCTGTTATAGGATGTAACAATTGTATTAGGTTCGCCTTTCTTTAACTCAGGTCTGTTCCATTGACCTATACAAGGACCACATGCATTTGCCAGCACATTTGCACCAATGTCTTTGAGCAGTTGCATCTGTCCATCCCTTTCGATTGTGGCTCGAACCTTTTCAGAACCAGGTGTGACTTGTAATGGAGTTTTAGTTTTAATCCCTTTTTCTCGGGCTTGTTTAGCTATGTCTGCCGCACGCGACATATCCTCGTAAGAAGAATTTGTACAGCTTCCGATAAGGCTAACTGAAATTTTGTCTAGGTACTTGTTGTTTTTCAGGTCTTCGGCCATCTTTGAAATAGGCCTCCCAAGATCTGGCGTATGAGGGCCAACTATGTACGGCTCTAATTCGGAAAGGTTGATTTCAATCAATTGATCAAAATATTTAATTGCATTTTCTTTATTTTCCCCTATTTCTTTTTCTATCTCGGGGTCTTGAGTTAGTAAATCGATACGCCTGTTTGCAAGATCCGCTATTGATTTTCGCCCTGTCGCCCTGAGATACGTTTCCATCGTTTTATCGTATGGAAATAATGAACATGTTGCGCCAATCTCTGCGCCCATGTTTGTGATGGTAGCTTTACCGGTACAGCTAACGGCACTTGCTCCCGGCCCAAAGTACTCCACTATTGCATTTGTTCCTCCGGAGACGGTGAGCTTTGAGGCTACATACAGGATGATGTCTTTTGGGGAAGCCCAACCGTTTAGCTTTCCTGTCAAATAAACACCAATGCGCCGTGGGTAAAGTAACTCCCATGGAAGTCCTGCCATTACTTCTGCTGCATCAAGGCCTCCAACGCCTATTGCAATCATGCCAAGACCACCTGCATTTGGAGTGTGTGAATCTGTTCCAATCATAAGTCCTCCCGGAAAAGCATAGTTTTCAAGTACAACTTGGTGAATAATCCCTCCCCCGGGTTTCCAAAATCCAATTCCATATTTTCTTGATGCGGATTCTAGAAACTGATACACTTCGTTGTTTTCATAAATTGCAGCCTTTGTATCGGATTCACTGCCAACTCGAGCCTGTATAAGGTGATCACAGTGAACTGTTGTTGGAACGGCAGTTAATTTTAGGCCAGATTGTACAAATTGCAGAATAGTCATTTGACCCGTAACATCCTGTAACGCAACTCTATCAGGATTCAAAAGAACATACCTTTTGGAAGGAGTTAGTGCACCCTCAGTGCCATCCCCACCCTCCGAACCCAAGTTCATGCTTTTATCTAGGTGTCCGATTAAAATCTTCTCAGATATTGTGAGGGGTCTCTTTACAGATTTCCTAAACTTTGAAACACTATTTTCCATTTTTTCATAAACTCTGGTAACCAAATTAGATGTGGAAGTTTCTGCCTCTATTTTCGAATCTATATTAGACATAGATGATGTACTTATAGAAACAGGTAATCAAAGTATTTATTTTATTACCAATCTAATATATGTAAAATATCAAATAGCCTTTCATTTTATACTCATACCGTTTTAATGTGTATATTATAATAACACAAACAGGAAGCAGTAAAAATCACAATTTTGTCATTTAAAATGACCTTAAGGTCACAACACACATATATGTTTTTTAATTGCCGATTAAACATTTTAACTCTTTTGGATGGACTGTAGAAAGACCACATAGTTTGATTTGCAGCAAAGAAATGAAAATTAATAATAGTCATCCCTAGCTTAAGATTGTTAATGTTTATTTCAGCCATTAATTTGATTTTTGTACCATAATATTACTGTATTCCCATCGGTATCAATCCACCCCAGTTGAAACCATACGGAGTTTTGAAATATTTAGTTTGTTAAACGATTCTTTAAATCATTCCTATTTGATCTGTATGCCATTAGAAATAAAAAAGTATTTTGAAAACAATTTTTTTTAAAGTTATTTTAATTGTAACATCGTTACTTTTACATTAAATTTAGGTTCAATAAGAAATAACTAAAAATCAAGTTTTTTTATTGGTTTGCAAAATACACTTTCGGATAATGAGGAAATGGATGTGCCAAATAGAGACTATCCATTGCTCTTGCACAAAGTGAATCTGTTGATTTGCTTTAATTTCTTCCATAGGTTCACCCGTTAAAGCAGTTTTACAAATACAGGTCATCTCTTGTTCATTAGATGCCAAATATGTCATAATAACGTATTTAAATACTATTAATTCGTATACTATTCATTAGTGAGTGTCATCAATATGCAAAAGTTTGATTTTGAAAACAGTATTGGGTTTATAATCAACAGGACAGGAAAGGCATTAGTTCATGCTTTTGACCAAGAATTACGCAAAGAAGTTGGTATCACCTTTAGTCAATGGAAAGTAATCATAACGCTAGTTAACAATGACGATAGCTTAACCCAAAAAGAAATAGCCGATAAATTGGGCCTGGAGGGTCCCACCCTCATTCCCATTATTGACAAATTGGAAAAAGACGGATTTGTAATTAGAAAAGTTGACAACAATGACAGAAGAAACAACAGAATTTATCTTACGGACAAAACAAAAAATAGTTTAGACCTGATTATCAACTGCGGATTTAAGATAAAAAAAATATTGATGAAGGGTATACCTGAGGAGAATATTGCCATAACAAAAAGGACACTAGAAAACATGTGGCATAACATTCAAGACGAATTTGATTTATGCGCCCCTGTTAACGATAAACAGAAAAGAAATCTTTTGGCAGAGGACACATCAGGCTGCAACAATAGCTAATGCAAAAAAAGGAAATGAAATCCACAGCAACGGCAATGGTAGTAGAAAGTTCATTAAATTAAATTAATGGTGAAAGCAATGGAGCAATCAAAAGAAAGGAAAAAGGAAATTAATGAAATACAGGAAACCTTGTCAAAAAACTATTATGATGTCAAAAAAACCCAATACTCTAGTCCCCAACCTAAAATACAGGCAAAAATTCCACCATACGCTTGGAAAGTTTTGGTGATCCTAAGTTGTATTGCAACCATGGTAATGTATGCAGAAACAATGTTGATACCGGCAATTCCAACCTTAATCAACGACTTTGATGTATCTTATGGTTTATCCTCGTGGCTTTTGACATCATATCTCATTTCCGGAGCCGTAATGACCCCCATAGCCGGTAAACTGTCAGATACATACGGACGGAAAAAAATATTGTTAGTCATAATGGTAATTTACACCGCAGGGGTATCTGTCGGAGGATTCGCAAATGACATATACACACTGATAATCTCAAGAGCAATACAGGGAATTGGCATGTCCATGTTTCCAATTGCATTTGGCATTGTACGAGATCAGTTCCCAAAGGAAAAAATCTCCATTGCACAAGGCGCCATCACCTCGATGTTTGCAGCAGGATCTGTGATAGGGCTATCCATCGGTGCAGTCATCATTCAGCATTTTGGGTGGAGGATGACATTCTTTACCATAATACCAATTTCCATAATAATACTTTTAGTAATACGCAAGTATATCCACATTGACGATAATTACAATTATGAAATAGAAGTCCAAAAAAAACTAGAAAAAGGCCATCAAAGTAACAACCAAATATCAAAGCACAGCAAAGAGAAAAAGGCAAATGGTGAAAAAACCGCAAAAATTCAAATTGACATCAAAGGATCAATCCTATTGGCATTTACAATCACATCATTTCTTCTTGCATTGACCCTTCTGCAGACCTCGCCAAATGGTAATATGACCACAGATACCAATGGCTTTTCTAATTATGATGCTACAATTAAGACCATTTTACCGTTTGTGATATCCGGAGTAGTTTCACTAGCACTATTTGTTTACGTCGAAAAACACGCAAAGTTTCCGCTAATGGACTTTAAAATATTCTTAAAGCCCCAAATATTACTTTCCAGCGTAATAATAATGATTGTAGGAATGTCGATGTTCATGGTGTTTCAAACAATTCCAATTCTTGTCCAAAGCCCAGAGCCCATAGGATTTGGGGATGATTCGGTGGAAACAGGCAAAATCCAATTGCCTTTTGCAATTATGCTTTTAATATTTGGGCCGACATCTGGAATCATAATATCCAAGCTAGGTTCGCTAAAGCCCATTATCTTTGGCTCAATGCTTACTACCTGCGGTTTCATAGTGTTGTTTCTTTTTCACTCATCAGAATTGCTTATTTCAACAAGTTTAGGCATATTATCTGCCGGATTATCACTATCTGCCGTTGGTGCCATGAATATGATTATTCTAGGTTCGTCAAGGGAATCAGCAGGAGTGACCATAGGAATGAGCAGCATGTTAAGAATAGTGGGAAGTTCAGTTGGTCCAGCGCTTGCTGCGATGTACATGCAAACGAATCAGTCCGTAATCAATGTTAAGGGAACAGTCGAATCTTTGCCCTCATCGCTTTCCTTTGATTTAATATTTTTTACCGCAATAATGCTTTCAATTGCATCAATAACGGTATCAATAACATTGAGTAAAAAGACAAGAGGAAAAGAGGCCAAGATAAATGCCTGATGCGATTACGGCAAACTTTAAAACAGTAATTTTATGAATCTTCATGCCCCAGATGGGGCGCTATCTCAAACCTTTTCCTACGTTTCAGTAAGCAAAGCCTCTTTCAGCATTAATACACTTAAAGTAACTTTTTACCTAGCCAAGATTATCTCAAACACGCTTTCCAATCCACTATCAAGGTCACCTGTCCTCTGCATGTAGCAATAAAAACCTAAAGCAAAAACAGAAAACAGAATTATTAGTAATAAATGTAATAAACAGAAAATCATTGTACTAAATTAGTATTTGGCTAATCGTAAATATCCATTTGAATGATAAAAACAGTTCCCAGTCCGTTGTATTCTCTTTTTTTTATCCTTTAGATTAATTTATCACCCTTAACAATATCATCAAGACAGTATTTGCCGCCAGATACCTGGCCACATTCAATCTGACAGATTCAAAATCCCATTTGGTTTAACCTGATGCGGATATTGCCAGTTTCAATAACTGCATCATTCAAACGATAAGAAAGTTGTAGTCAAGTGTCTTCTACGATTTATGGTATGAATTTACAGCAGATAACAAAAATTCACTGAAATCCATGATTTTGTAATAGACAGGTAAAAACAACAAAAACTGTTTATTGTCTAATGTCGTCATTTTCGTCATTTATCCCGTCAATTTAGTCATAAAAGCCGTCAAATCTTGTACACTAGTAGGGGATAAAGGTAAATTTGAAACAATTTACTGGTAATGTAATAAGCATCAACAAACGCATAACCACTGTACACGCACAGTACCATTTTAGTCGCTAAGCATGGAAAATATTTTGTGAACCCAGATAAACAGACCAATTGAGAATGCATTAAACATCAAAAATACATTTCTTGCATGCACATAGAAAAATAATGATGCTAAACCATAAATGGACTGCATGATTACTTAACCTTTCTTTTAAATGAAA